>JAHYJQ010000376.1 GCA_019429025.1 Trueperaceae bacterium
AACGTCGGCAGTGCGCGGGTTACCGGGCATCGTCGCTTCGGATGTCTGGGACGACGATCGCGACGTCCGGGAAGCGCGCGAAGTCGCGGTCGAAGGTGGCGACGGCGGCGTCGTGCTCGCTGGCCAGCGCAGCCAGGTAGGCGTCGTTGACGAGGTTGCCCGGTGCCGACCCCGCACGCAGCATGCGGGTGAACGTCTCCGGGAAGCCGCGACCCGGTTCGGGGTGAACGACGTTGGGCGCGCCGCGCCACAGGTCGACGACCTCGAGCGCCTGGACGACGGAGAGCGGCCGCGGGAACAGCGACGGGTGCGTGGCGATGCGAAGGAAGGCGAGCAGCGAGAGCCACGGGAGACCGAGCCGGGCGTCGCTGGACAGGGCGTCGTCGAGCCAGGCCTTCGCCGGCGCGTGCTGCGGCGACGCGGCGTTGACCGCGTACAGCAGGACGTTGGCGTCGACGAGGGTCAACGGCCGGCCGCCAGACGATGCTGGCGCTCCTCGTCCTCTAGCGCTCCGGCGAGCGCGAGCGCACGGTCGAGGTTCGTGCGTGGGACACCCAGATCGAACGAGGGCGTCTCGACGCGGCGCCGCGGACCGGCTTCGCGCAGGGCGAGGCGCAGGCCATCGTTGACGACCTGCTTGAACGACGCGCGGCGCCGGTGCATCTCGCGGCGGACCAGCTCCTCGACGTCGGGGTCGAGCGTCACGGTGGTGCGCACGGGAGGCATCATAGCATCATCATTCAGTTCATCTTGATGCTCGGGGCCTCGTCGACCGTCGCGGGTGGTGGAGGTCGCGCTGCCTTCGGGTCGTGGCGGCATCACCCCCCGACCGTGACGCCCGAGCGGGGTCCGCCCGGCGCCGAACCCGGCTCGGGCCGAGGTGGCGTCGGCCGAGGATGGCGTCAGCCGGCCCAGGGGTCGACGAGGTCCACGCCCAGCGGCTCGAAGTCGCGGACGTTGCGGGTCGCGATCACGGCGTCGCGCACGAGGGCGCTGGCCGCTATGAGGGCGTCGATCGGGTCCGCCGGGCGTCCGTCCAGGCTGGCGGCGGCCCGCAGCCGGCCGGCGATCTCGGCGACGTCGGCATCGACGTCGACGACGCGTCCGGCGAAGCGGCCGCGGACGGTGTCGATCCAGGCCATGAGCCGCTCGCGGCGCGCGGGGTCGTGGCTGCGGGCGGCGCCGACCGTGAGCTCGTGGAGGGTGAGCACCGATATGAGGGGCGAGGCGACGTTGCCGACGAAAGCCGTCACGCGGTGGTCGGGTTGCGGCCGCACCAGTTCGGACAGGACGTTCGTGTCGAGCAGGACGGGCCTCACGCGTCGTCGGCGGCGAACGGATCGCCGCGGTGGCTGGCACGGCTCACGTCTGGAAGCGGCACGCCACGCGGAGCGCTGGCCACCAGCCAAGCGCCCAGGACGGTCGGCTGGGCGGCGCGCCAGGCGCTTTCGGCGACCACGACGCAGCCGTCGGTGACCCCGATGCGCTGGGGTTCGCCGCCGCGCGCGCGGCGCAGGATCTCTGAGAGGTGCGCCTTGGCGTCTTGGACGGTCCAGGGCTTCGTCATGGTGGCTCCTGTCTAGACCAGACTAGATTAGCATCTGTCGTATCCGTAGACCAGCGGGACGACCCATCGTGGTCGGTGGGCTGACTTCGGCGTGCTGGGCGGGGGAGGGCCAGCGGAGCTTTGGTCCCCTTGACACGGATCCTCCTCCATGAGATCATTCATTCACAAGGTTAAGGAATGGAGGTGCGCGATGATCCTACGAACCCTGGCGACGGCCAAGGACGACGTGCGGCGCCTGAACCAGTCCGCGGTGTTCCAGGTCGTCCATCGCCACGGTCCGGTCTCGCGCGTCGACATCGCGGCCCGGCTCAACCTCAGCCCGGCCGCCGTCACCAACATCACCAGCGACCTCATCGACCGCGGCCTAGTGTTCGAGGCCCGAAAGGCCGAGCGCGGAGGCGTCGGGCGCCGCCGGGTGCTGCTCGAGGTCGCGTACGACACGGCCTACGTGGCCGGTATCAAGGTCTCCAACGCCGGCCTCACCTGCGCGCTGACGAACCTCAACGCCGAGGTGGTGCACGCCACCCGGCGGTCGCTGGCGAGCACCGAGCCAGGCGCCGTCGTCGACGCGATCGAGGCGGCCTTCGCCGACCTCGGCGCCGCCGTCGGGCAGCCGCTGGCGGCGCTCGGCGTCAACCTGCCCGGCCTGGTCGACGCCGACCGGCAGACGGTGCGTCACTCGCCGCTGCTGGGCTGGTCGCAGGTGCCGCTCGGCCGGCTGCTCCACGACCGGCTCGGCGTGAGCGTCCTGGTCGAGAACGACGTCAACGCGCTGGCGCTCGCCGAGGCCTGGTTCGGCCGCGGCCGCGAACACGACGGCTTCCTCGTCGTCACGCTCGGTCGCGGCGTGGGTCTGGGCATCGTCATCAATGGCGAGGTCTACCGCGGCCCGCACGGCGGCGCGGGCGAGTTCGGCCACGTGCTGCTCGACCCGAACGGCCCCGCGACGCGCTACGCCGCCCCCGGCACGGTGGAGGCGTTCCTCTCCGACGACGCCCTCGTGCGCGAGGCCCGCGGCCGCGTCGCCGGCTTCCCCATTGATGGCACCGCCGAGCTCGTCGCCGAGCTGGCGC
>JAHYJQ010000377.1 GCA_019429025.1 Trueperaceae bacterium
GGCCGGGCTCGCTCGCGGCGTCGCCCGTGGTGTTGGCGTCCGACGCCGATCCGTCGGCCGTGCGGGCGGCGAACCACAACCTCGACGCGCTCGGCTACGCCGACCGGGTGCGGGCCGAGGTCGCCCCGGCCCAATCGCTCGACCTCGGCGCGATCGCCGACGCGCATGGCGCGCGCCGACCGCTCCTGCTCACCAACCCCCCGTACGGCAGGCTCGCCGGCGCCCGCGGCGCGGCGCCCGACGAGCTGCTGCGCGTGCTGCTCGGCTCGGCGGCCGGGTGGCGCTTCGCGCTGCTGTACCCCCGCCCGAACGACCTCGAGGGCATCGCGGGCGTCGACCTGCTCGAGGTCCGCACCATCGTCACCGGTGGCCTGCGCAACGCCGTGCTGGTCGGGCGCGTGAGCGAACGCGGCCGCTGACGCCGCGGGACGAGACTGGACCGGAGCCGCGCTCGTGTCGGATACTGCGGCGCAGATGGTAGCGGTTCGAAACCGACGGCGTCTCCCCGGCCCAACCGGCGGCGGCTGATCCGTGCCTCGCCTCGCGCAGGCGCTCTCGCTAGGGACCGAACGCGGCGTGACGGCGCGCTTCGCGCTCCTGGCCGGCCTGCAGGAGTTCGCCATCTGGCTCCCGCTGCCGGTGCTGGTGCTGCACATGACCGACCGCGGCCTCGACCTGGCGGCGATCGGCGTCGCGTTCGCGATCCGCGCCGTCCTGGTGGTGCTGCTCGAGATCCCCACCGGCGGCCTCGCCGACGCCATCGGGCGGAAGCCGATCGCCCTCGCGTCGCAGACCGCGACGCTGCTGTCGTTCGCCTTCCTGCTGGTCGTCAGCGGCCCGATCACGCTCCTCGCCTACGCCCTGTTCCAGGGCGTGGGCGCCGCGCTGCACAGCGGCGCGCTCGAGGCCTGGTACGTCGACAAGCTCAAGGCGACCGGGCCCGCCGTCGACCTGCAGCGCCACCTCGCCGTCATCAGCGTCGCCCAGACGGCCGCCATGCTCGTTGGCGCCGCCGTCGGCGGCAGCCTGCCGTCGCTGACGAGCGGCCTCGGGCTGCCCTGGCCGCTGTCGGGCTTCGGGGTCGCGCTGCTCGCGGGGCTGGTGCTGCGCATCGTCGTCTGGTGGCTGACGGTGGCGTTGGTCGAGGAGCCCGAGTTCGACGGCAGGAGCAGCCTCGCCGACGCGCTGACCGCCCCGGGCATCGTGCGCGACGGCCTGCGCCTGGCCGTCCGCATCCCCGTGATGCCGTACCTGCTCGTCGCGGGCGCGTCGATGGGGGTCGCCATGATCGCCATCGAGACCTTCTGGCAGCCGATCGCCAGCCTCACCTTCGGCGCCGACCCCGAGACGAGCGTCGTCTACGGCGCCCTCGGTTTCACCCTGGGGGCGGCGGGCCTGCTCGGCAGCCTGGTGGTCATGCGCTACGGCGACCGCTTCCCCGGGGGACCTGCGGCGCTCGCCGGCGTCAGCGTCCTCGTCAAGGGCGGCGCGATGCTGCTGTTGGCGCTGCACGCGGGCGGGCTGGGCGTCGCCGTGGGCCTCGCGCTGGCCTACTTCGCCGTCGCGACGCAGAACGTCCCGCACGACGCGCTGCTCAACGACGCCATCCCCAACGAGCGTCGCTCGATCCTGCTGAGCATCA
Source organism: Trueperaceae bacterium (assembly GCA_019429025.1). Classification (GTDB taxonomy): domain Bacteria; phylum Deinococcota; class Deinococci; order Deinococcales; family Trueperaceae; genus JAABTL01. The sequence goes on from JAHYJQ010000377.1 coordinate 1,643, forward strand.
ACTCGCTGGTCTTCTTCCTCGGCATCGCCCTCGGATCGGGCGTCCTGGGGCCGCTCGCCAGCCTCACCGACCCGCGGCTGGCGCTGGCGATCGGCGGCGGCTTCACGCTGCTCGCGACCGTCGCGTACGTCGGGGTGGCGGTCGTGGGGCGCCGCGCGGGGGCCGATGCGGACCGGCCGGCGAGGGCGATCGAGTCGCCGTAGGTCGAGGGCGGCGCGTCAGCATCCGCGCATGCCACTGCACACGCCGGTCGGCGCATCACGGCCGAACCGGAGACCGGACCCGGATCCCGAGTGAGCACCGCCGAGCGACCCCGCATCGCCGGCGTCGGCAGAGGCCTTCGCCCGCTACGAGCGGGCGAAGCACGCCGGGCTCGCCCAGGCGGAGGCCGTTCCCGACGATCGCGCGGCGCGGGCCGCCTACCAGGACGCCAAGGGGGACGCCATCGCTGCGCTCGAGGCTGACGCGCTCGAGCGTGCCCTCGCGCGCACCGGCTTCGGCCCGGTCGTGGGCCTCGCCCGTGGCCTTGCCGACGTGCCCGCCCGCTGGGCGGTACACGGCGGTTGGGCGCTGGACCTGGCGGTCGGGGCGCCCTCGCGCCACCACGAGGACGCCGACGTCGCGGTGGACGCGGCCGACGCCGCGGCGTTGCTGGATGCGCTGGCCGGGCACGGTGCGCGGGTGGCCTGGGTGATCGAGGGGGAGCCCGCGACGTACGTGGCGCGTCGCCCTCCCGCTCGACCGCGCCATCCGGCGCGTGGCGGTCGGGGCCGTCGCCGTGCCGATCCTGGCGCCGGAGGCCGTGCTCCTGTTCAAGGCCACCGCGGGCGGCCGATCCGCGCCGCGGCCGAAGGACGATGCCGACCTCGCGCGGGCGCTCGCCTGGCTAGGCTGAAGTTGAACCGTTGATTCATTGAGTTTGGTCGTTGGGGGGCGGGTTCGTTGCCGTTTTGGGCTTGCGCGTGTAGTCACTAATCGGTCTTGTCACTTTGG
>JAHYJQ010000027.1 GCA_019429025.1 Trueperaceae bacterium
CTCGAGCGTCAGCGTCAGCGAGCGGACCTCCGCGAGCGACGGGCGGCCCGATGGGGCCTCGAGGCGGACCCAGGCGACCAGCGGGTCGCCGGCCTCGAGCACGGGCGGCGCCTCGAGCCGCGGCTCGGGTCGCCGGCGCCCGTCGATCTCGCGGGCGACCAGCGCGCCGGTGCCGGCGCCGTCGACGGCGTCGACCTGCAGCACGGCGCGGCCGGCGAGCGCCACCAGCGTCGCGCGCAGCTCCTCGGCCACCTGCTCGATCCGCTCGTCGCCGTAACGCAGGACGAAGGTCACGGGCTTCGACGCGGAGACGTGCACCTCGAAGGCCTCGCCCGCCGCCACCCGCGCGGGCGCCTCGAGCCACAGCTCGGGCGGCGTCGTGTCGCGCACGGCCCAGCCGACGCCGACGCCGAGCGACACCGCGACGACGACGAGGCCCGCCCCCCGGACGACGCGGCCCACGCCCCAGGCGCCGCGGTTCGCGGTCAACCGGGCCTCTCGCCGCCGAGGCTGGTGACGAACGGCCAGTTGCGGTAGAGGTGGTCGACGTCGAGACCGTAGCCGTAGACGAAGGCGTCCTCGATCTCGAAGCCGAGGTAGTCGACCGGCACCTCGACCAGCCGCCGCGACGGCTTGCTCAGCAGCGCCGCGATCTTGACCGACCGCGGGCCGCGGCCCTCCAGGTACTGCAGCAGGTAGCGCATCGTGAGCCCGGTGTCGACGATGTCCTCGACCAGCACGACGTTCTTGCCCTTGAGCGACTGGTCGAGGTCCTTCACCAGGCGCACCTCGCCCGACGACTCGGTGCGCGAACCGTAGCTCGACACCGAGATGAAGTCGACCGTCAGCGGCGCGTCGATGGCCCGGACCAGGTCGGCCATGAACAGGAAGGCGCCGTTGAGGACGCAGATGAGGTGCAGGGGCTGGCCGGCGTGGTCGCGCGCGATGGCGGCCCCCAGCTCGCGCACGCGGGCCGCGATCGCCTCCTGGCCGAGCTGGACGGGGCCGGGTCCGGCGACGAAGGCGCTGGTGGTCGACTCGTTCATGGTTCCTCCGGGCGACCGGCGGGTCGCCGCCTCCGGCTCGGTACCGAGCGCGGCTCCGCCGTGCTGGACGGCACCGGGGCGCTCGTGGAGGGAGTATACCCGAGGCGGGCGAGGTCGCCCTGACTCAGCTCTCGCCAGGCGCCGACCGCGAGGTCACCGAGCGCCAGGGAGCCGAGGTGCGTCCGCAGCAGCCGCTCGACCGGGTGGCCCACCGCCGCCAGCATGCGCCGCAGCTGCCGCTTGCGGCCGTCGCCGAGCACGACCACGGCCCCGCCGGGCGCCGGCCGGGCGCGCAGCGCGCGCGCCGGCCCGTCATCGAGCTCGACCCCCGCCTCCAGCGCACGGCAGGCCGGTCGCGGGAGCGCGCCGTCCGCGCACCAGACGCGGTAGGTCTTGGCGTGTCCGTAGCGCGGATGGGTCAGCCGCTGCGTCAGCGCGCCGTCGGTCGTCAGCAGCAGCAGCCCCTCCGAGTCGCGGTCGAGGCGCCCCACCGGATGCAGGCCGGGCACCGGCGGCAGCAGGTCGAGCACCGTGCGGCGGCCGCGCTCGTCGGCGACCGTCACCACCACGCCGGCGGGTTTGTGCAGGGCGAAGGTGCGGTGACGCGCGACGGGTGCGACCGGCGCGCCGTCGAGGGTGACGCGCGCGCCGGGGCCGACGCTCTGGCCCAGGTGGGCGGTCTCGCCGTCGACCCGCACGCGACCGGCGGCGATCAGCGCCTCGGCCTTGCGGCGGCTGGCCACGCCGGCGCGGGCCAGGAAGCGCTGCAGGCGTTCGGCGGCGGGCGGCGGCTCGTCCTTCACCCCTCCAGTCCACCACGGATGCGTGAGGGGCGCGTGGTAGCTTCCGCCCATGCTGCACCCTCTGCACGAGAAGTACGCCGACTTGCTCGTGGGCTACTGCGTGGCCGTGAAGCCGGGCGACCTGGTGTCCGTCCAGGCGCCGGCGCCGGCGCTGCCGCTGGCGCGGGCGGTGACGCGCGCGGTCCTGCGGGCCGGCGGTCGCCCGCTGCTGCGCATCGACTACCCGCAGTTCGTCGAGGACGTCCTGGAGCTGGCGCCCGAGGCCTACTTCGACGCCGAGCCCGTCATCGAGCTCGACGAGGCGCGGCGCCTCGACGCGCGCATCCGGGTGGCGGCGCCGACGAACTCGCGCGCCCTCCAGGGCGCCGACAAAGGGCGCATGGCGCGCCTCGCGCGGCAGTCGCAGCCGGTCCAGGAGCTGATGATGGCGCGCACGCGCTGGGTCGGCACGCTCTACCCCACCGACGCCGCCGCGCAGGACGCCGGCATGAGCCTGGACGACTTCGAGCGCTTCGTCTACGGCGCGATGTTCCTCTACGACGACGACCCCGTCGCGCGCTGGGGCGAGCTCAGGTCGCTGCAGGCACGGCTCATCGAGCGACTGGCCCAAGCGGACGAGGTGCGGCTGCGCGGGCCCGGCACCGATCTGCGGCTCTCGGTGAAGGGCCGCACGTGGATCAACTCCGACGGCCGCCGCAACATGCCTTCGGGCGAGGTGTTCACCGGGCCGGTCGAGGACAGTGCCGAGGGGGTCGTCGCCTTCGACCTGCCGAGCAGCGTGGGCGGCGTGGTGGTGCGCGGCGTGCGGCTCCGCTTCGAGGCGGGGCGCGTCGTCGAGGCCAGCGCCGACGAGGGCGAGGACCTGCTGCTCGCGCGGCTCGACACCGATCCCGGCGCCCGCTACCTCGGCGAGATCGGCATCGGCACCAACGACCGCATCACCCGGCCCATCCTCAACACCCTCTACGACGAGAAGATCGGCGGCACCGTGCACCTGGCGCTCGGCCGCAGCTACCCGGAGAGCGGCGGCACCAACCACAGCGCCATCCACTGGGACCTCATCACCGACCTGCGCCGCGGCGGCGAGCTGCTGCTCGACGGCGAGCCGTTCCAGCGCGACGGCCGCTTCCTCGCCTGACCGGCGTGGACGGGCCTGGCGAGCCGGACCCGACCAGGGGCTTGCGACGGCCTCGCCCGCTCGGGTAGACTCTCGTTCGCGCCGCGCCCCTGACGCGGCGACGCCGTTCGCGGCGAGCGAGGCCACGCCGAAGTGGCGGAATTGGTAGACGCGCACGATTCAGGGTCGTGTGGCCGTGAGGTCGTGTGGGTTCAAGTCCCACCTTCGGCACCAACGAGAGGCGCCCCGGGGTTTCCGCCCCGGGGCGTGCTCATGCCGCGGCGGCTGCCGGCGGGGGCGGCGGCCAGCGGGGGCGGCTGCCGGCGGGGGCGGCGGCCAGCGCCGCTGCCGGCCGCATCAGCCGGTGAGGTGCTCCAGCGCGCCGAGCGCGCGCGGCGTCGCGGCGACGGCGGCCAGCAGGGCCAGGCGGTTCGCCCGCACGGCCTCGTCCTCGACCATGACCATGACGCCGTCGAGGAAGGCGTCGAGCGGCGCCTTGAGCTGCAGGACCTCGTCCGCCAGCGCGTCGAGGCCGGCGATGGCGCCCGTGGGGCCGGTCCCCAGGTCCCAGGCGGGCAGCTGGGCGTGCATCGCCTCCAGCAGGCGCTCCACCCCGGCGCGCGCGGCCGGGAGGGCGGCGAACAGCTCGGCCTCGATCGGCTCGGCGAAGAGCTTGGGGTCGGCCTCGACCCCCCGCGGCGCGCGTTCGGCGAGGTTGGCGGCGCGCTTGTAGAGGGTGAGCATCTCGGCGAAGGCGGGCTGCCCCGCCAAGGCCTGCAGCAGGTGGCCACGGCGGGCGGCGCCGATCACGGCGCGGCTCGCCAGGACGGCGGCGCGCACGGTCGGTGTGCCGAGGCCCTCCTCCGCCAACAGCGCCGCCACCCGGTCCCACACGAAGGCGACGACCTCGTCGACCGTCGCCGCGTCCACGGCGACGGGGCCGCCCTCGAAGCCACGTGCGACGGCCGCCACCAGCTCGTCGAGCGCGACGCGCCAGCCCTGGGCCGAGAGCACGCGGGCCACGGCGACGGCGTCGCGCCGCAGCGCGAAGGGGTCGGCGGAGCCGGTCGGCCGCTTGCCCAGCGCGAAGAAGCCGAGCAGCTTGTCGAGCCGGTCGCTGACGGCCAGCACCGCGCCCACCCGCGTCGCCGGCAGCGCGTCGTGCGGGCCGCGCGGCAGCACGCCGTCCTCCAGCGCCACGGCCACCTCGGCGGGCAGGCCGTCGGCCATCGCGTAGGCGCGTGCCATGGTCCCCTCGAGCTCGGGCAACTCGCCGACCATCTCGCTCGCGAGGTCGGCGCGGAAGAGCGGCAGGGCGCGTTCGAGCGTGTGCTTCTCGGCGTCTGAGACGCACAGAAGCTTGGCCACGGCCACCGCGCCCACGCCCACGCGCGTCACCTTGTCGGCCATGCTGCCGAGCTCCTTCTGGAAGCCGATGCCCGAGAGCGACCAGGCGTGCTGCGCCAGGCTCTTGCGGCGGTCGGCCTGCCAGAAGAAGCGGGCGTCGTGCAAGCGGCCGGCGAGCACCCGCTCGTAGCCGCCGCGCACCAGCGCCTCGTCCGGCACCCGGTGGTTGGCGACCGCCACGAAGCTGGGCAGCAGGCGCCCCTCGGCGTCGCGCACCGGCACGAAGCGCTGGTGGTGGATCATCACCGTGGTCAGAACCTCGTCGGGGAGCTCCAGGAAGGCCTCGTCGATCGAGCCGACGAGCGCGAAGGGCCGCTCGACCAGGTCGACGACCTCCTCGATGAGCGCCTCGGCGGCGTCCGCCATGCCGCCGTGCTCCGCTGCCGCCCGCGCGATGGCGTCGCGCACGGCCACGGCGCGCGCGGTCCGGTCCGCGACGACGTCGGCCGCCAGCAGCGCGGCCTCGTACTCGCCGGCGTCGCCGAGCGACACCGGATCGGGGTGCAGGAAGCGGTGCCCGCGGGTGGTGCGGCCGGCCTCCAGGCCGGCGGCCGCCACCGGCAGCACGCGGTCGTCCCACAGGGCGGTCAGCCACGACACCGGCCGCACGAAGGGGGTGTCGACCTCGCCCCAACGCATCTTGCGCGGCGCCGGCAGGCCGGCGACCAAGGCGGCAAGCGCCGCCGGCAGCAGCTCGGCGGCGTCCTCGCCGCCGACCTCGCGGCGCGCGACCACGTAGCGCCCCTTGGGGGTCTCCTCGATCTCGAGCTCGTCGGGGCGCACCCCCGCCGAGGCGGCGAAGCCGCTGGCGGCCCGGGTCGGCTTGCCGTCGGCGTCGAACGCCGCGGCCGCGGCCGGCCCGCGCCGGACCTCGACGCGACGCTCGCTGCGGGGCGCGACGTCGTCGATCACCACCGCGAGTCGCCTCGGGGTGGCGAAGCTGCGGGCGGCGCCATGGCTCAGCCGCAGCTCGGCCAAGCGCGCCGTCAGCCCCTCGGCGAGGGCCGCCGCGGCGGGCGCGACGTACCAGGCCGGCAACTCCTCGGTCCCGATCTCGAACAGCAGGCGCGGCATCAGGCCACCGCCCCCGCAGCGCCGGCCGGCCCGGCCGGCCCGGCCGCACCGGCCGCATCCGCCGGCTCGCTCGGCGCGATGAGCCGCAGGTACCCGCGCGCGCTCGCCTCGGCCAGCTTCCGCACCCGCTGCACGTACGCCTGGCGCTCGGTGTGCGACAGCACGCCGCGGGCGTCGAGCAGGTTGAACGCGTGGGAGCTCCGCAGCACGAACTCGTACGCGGGATGCACGACGTCCGCCTCGAGCAGGCGCAGCGCCTCGGCCTCGAAGCGATCGAACAGCAGGCGCTGCAGCTCCGTGTCGGCCAGCTCGAAGTTGTAGCGGCAGTGCTGCTGCTCGAAGTCGCGCCGCAGGTCGCCGATCGTGGTGCCCGGCGTGACGACGACGTCGAAGGCGTGCTCGACGCCCTGCAGGTACATGGCCAGGCGCTCGAGGCCGTAGGTCAGCTCGACGCTGACCGGCCGGCAGTCCTGGCCGCCGACCTGCTGGAAGTAGGTGAACTGGGTGATCTCCATGCCGTCGAGCCAGACCTCCCAGCCGAGCCCCCAGGCGCCCAGCGTCGGCGACTCCCAGTTGTCCTCGACGAAGCGCAGGTCGTGGGCGAGCGGATCGATCCCGAGTTCGCGCAGCGAGGCCAGGTACTGCTCCTGGACGTCGGCGGGCGACGGCTTCAGCACGACCTGGTACTGGTAGTAGTACTGGAAGCGGTAGGGGTTGTCGCCGTAGCGCCCGTCGGCGGGCCGGCGGCTCGGCGCGACGCCGGCGACACGCCACGGCTGGGGCCCCAGGGCGCGCAGGAAGGTGGTCGGGTAGAAGGTGCCGGCCCCGACCTCGGTGTCGTGCGGCTGCGCGATGACGCAGCCACGCGACGCCCAGAAGCGGTCGAGGGTCATGATCATGTCCTGGAAGGTCATGGGGACTCCTTGTTCGGGGAGGATCGGGCTGCGCGCGTCCAGATCCGGTCGGACCCGGTCGGACCCGGTCGGACCCGGTCGGACCCGGTCGGACCCGGTCGGACCCGGTCGGATCCGGTCGGACCCGGTCGGACCCGGTCCGATCCGCAGCGCACGGTGGGTGACGGTGTCGCCGACCCCACACGGCGCTCACGCCGACAGCGTACGATACACCATGCCGGTACTCCCTCCAACGCGCGTCCCTGACGCACCTCATCGCCGAACCACGAGCGCGGTCGGGCCCGCGGGGGCCGCTGAGTCGCGATGAACCGCTACGACGACCGCGCCCGCCTGGTGTTCCACTTCGCCCGCGAGGAGGGCTCGAAGCTGGGCCATGCGATGATCGGGCCCGAGCACCTGCTGCTGGGCCTCATGCGCGAGGGCGGCACCGCGAGCAAGGTCCTCTCCGAGTTCGGCGCCACGCTCGACGGGATCCGGACGCAGGTCGAGGAGATGGTCGGGCGGGGCGACGGCCTGCCGCGCAACGAGACGGCCGCCATCACCCCCCGCGCGCGCCGGGTGATGGAGCTCGCCGGCAGCGAGGCCCGCAGCGTCGGCTCCAACGTCATCGCCACCGAGCACATCCTGCTCGGGATCATCCGCGAGGGCGACGGCGTCGCCTACCGCATCCTGCAGCAGCTGACGCGCGACGTCGACACGGTCCGCTGGCGCATCCTGGCCGCGGCCGACCCCAAGAAGGCGCCCGACGCGGTCGCGACCCCCTTCCTCGACGAGTACGCCCGCGACCTCACCAAGGAGGCGCGCGACGGCAAGCTCGACCCGGTCATCGGCCGCACCGAGGAGATCCGCCGGGTCATCCAGATCCTGTCGCGCCGGACGAAGAACAACCCGGTGCTCATCGGCGAGCCGGGCGTCGGCAAGACCGCCATCGTCGAGGGGCTGGCCCAGTCGATCGTCGACGGCCGCGTGCCCCCCAACCTCGCCGAGGTCCGGGTGCTGGCGATCGACCTCTCCAACGTCGTCGCCGGCACGAAGTACCGCGGCGAGTTCGAGGAGCGCCTGCGCCAGATCATCGAGGAGCTCAAGAGCGCCAAGGTCGTCGCCTTCATCGACGAGCTGCACACGCTGGTCGGCGCCGGCGGCGCCGAGGGGACGCTCGACGCGGCGAACATCCTCAAGCCGCCGCTGTCGCGCGGCGAGGTGCAGGTCGTCGGCGCCACCACCACCGGCGAGTACCACCGCTACATCGAGAAGGACGCCGCGCTGGAGCGCCGCTTCCAGCCGGTCATCGTGCTGGAGCCGTCGCCCGAGGAGTCGCTGCAGATCCTCCACGGCCTGCGCGAGAAGTACGAGGCCCACCACGGGGTCGTCATCCCGGTGCCCATCCTCGAGCTGGCGGTGCGCTTCGGCGAGCGCTCGCTGCCCGGCCGCAACTTCCCGGACAAGGCGATCGACCTCATCGACGAGGCCGCGTCCCGCACCCGCCTCAACAAGTCGCTCGGCTTCCCCGTCCTCGAGGGCGAGGACGGCACGCCGATCGTCAGCCGCGAGGACGTCGAGGCGGTCGTCAACAGCTGGGGCGGCATCTACGTCGACGACCACGACGGCGCGCGCCTCGCCGACCTCGAGCGCCGCCTCAAGAAGGCGGTCGTCGGCCAGGACAAGGCGATCGTCGCGCTGGCAGCCGCCCTGCGCCGCGCGCGGGTGGGGCTCGGCGGCCGCACGCGGGTGTCGGCCTCGTTCCTGTTCGTCGGCCCGTCCGGGGTCGGCAAGACCTACCTGGCGAAGCAGCTCGCCCTGGAGCTGTTCGGCAGCGAGCGCTCGCTGGTGCGCCTCGACATGTCGGAGTACCAGGAGGCGCACGCCATCAGCAAGCTCATCGGGGCGCCCCCCGGGTACGTCGGCCACGAGCAGGGCGGCCGCCTGACGGAGGCCGTGCGCCGCCAGCCGTTCTCGGTCGTGCTGCTCGACGAGATCGAGAAGGCCCACCCGGACATCTACAACACCTTCCTGCAGGTCCTCGACGACGGCCGGCTCACCGACGGCCTCGGCCGGCAGGTCGACTTCCGGCGCGTGATCCTCATCATGACCAGCAACACCGGCTTCAACCGGGGCGGCGGGATCGGCTTCCAGATCGACGCCGTGGCCGACGTCGACGCGCCCCTCAAGCGCATCTTCTCCCCCGAGTTCCTCGACCGGCTCGACGAGGTCATCGCCTTCCAGACCTTCGACCGCGAGGGCATCGTCGTCATCACCCACCAGATGCTCGACGACATCGCCCGCGAGCTGGCGGGACGCGACGTGGACGTCCGCTTCGGTCCCGAGGTGGCGACCTTCCTGGTCGCGAAGCTGCCGGCCGGCGAGAGCGCGCGGCCGCTGCGTGCGGTGCTGCGCGAGCACGTCGAGGACCCGCTGTCGATCGAGCTGCTCGAAGGCGGCGCCGAGGAGCCGATCCTGGTGACCGTCGAGGGTGGCCGCCTCGTCTTCGCCCGGCCCGTACCGATGGTGTGACCCCCGCGGACGGCGGCGCTAGACTGCGCGCCATGAGGCGCGCCCGTTCCGATCACGACCCCTGGAGCCGACGATGGCGCGGGTGACGACGGCCTACGCCTGCAGCGACTGCGGCGCCCGCAGCCCGGGGCCGCTCGGTCGCTGCCCGCGCTGCGGCGCGTGGGGCAGCGTGGCGCCGCTGGCGCCCGAGGCGACGGACCGGCGGCAGCCGGCGGTGGCTCCGACGCCGGTGCGCCTCGGTGACGTCAGCGACCTCGGCGTCGCCCGCGTGCCGAGCGGGCTCGACGAGGTCGACCGCGTGCTCGGGGGCGGCTGGGTGGCCGGCTCCGCGGTGCTGCTGGCGGGCGAGCCGGGCATCGGCAAGTCGACGCTGCTGCTGCAGTTGGCCGATGCGGCGGCCCGCGCGGGCCGCCGCGCGGTGGTCGTGTGCGGCGAGGAGTCGCCGGCGCAGGTCAAGCTGCGCGCCGCTCGCCTCGGCATCAGCGGCGACGTCGAGCTGCTGCGCAGCACCGACGCCCACGCCATCGCCGACCACCTGGCGAGCGAGGCGCCGGCGCTGGCGATCGTCGACTCGATCCAGACGCTGACGGTCGAGGAGGGCGCCGCCCCGGGATCCCTCACCCAGGTGCGCGACGCGACCGCGCTGCTGGTCCAGGCCGCCAAGGCCTCGGGGAGCGCGCTGGTGCTCATCGGTCACGTGACGAAGCAGGGCGCGATCGCCGGGCCGAAGGTGGTCGAGCACGTCGTGGACGCCACCCTCGCCCTGGAGTCGGCCGCCGACTTCCGGGTGCTGCGCGGCATCAAGAACCGCTTCGGCGCCGCCGGCGAGGTCGGCGTCTTCGAGATGACGAACGACGGCCTGCGCCCGGTGGCCAACCCCTCCGACGCCTTCCTGGCGGAGCGCCCGCACGGGGTGCCGGGCTCGGTCGTGGTCGCCGCCCTCGAGGGCCAGCGCGCCCTGCTCGTCGAGGTGCAGGCGCTGGCGTCGGCGTCCCCCTACTCGGCGCCCCGTCGGGTCGTGCAGGGGCTCGACGCCCGCCGCGTCGACCTGGTGCTGGCGGTGCTCGAACGGCGCCTCGACCTGCCGCTCGCGGGCCTCGACGTCTTCGTCAACGTCGCCGGCGGCATGCGCCTCACCGACCCGGGGGCCGACCTGGCGGTCGCCGTCGCCGTCGCCTCGGCCGTGACCAACCGGCCGGTGCCCGAGGCGACGGCGGTCTTCGGCGAGGTGGGGCTCGCCGGCGAGCTGCGCTCGGTCGCGCAGGGCGCGCGCCGCGCCGCCGAGGCCGAGCGCGCCCGTCACCCGCGGGTCGTGGGGCCGCGGGGCGGCGGCGACGCCGTGACCTGGCACGCGGCGGCCGACGTCGCGGGCGCGTTCGTGGCGCTCTGGGGCCGGCCGTGAGGCGGGGCCGCCTGCGGCGCTGGGTGATCGTCGGCCTGAGCGTGGCCGGCGCCGTGGGCGGCGTGCTGCTGGCATCGTGGATGCTGCGGCTCGGCTGGCTCGTGGGACCCAACAACCTCCTCTACCTCTCCACGCTGGGCGCGCTGCTGGGCCTGCTCGGCGGCCTGAGGCGCGGCTCGACGATCGCGCGCCGGCTCGACGGACTCCTGGAGCGGATCGCCGCGGTGCCGCCCGACGCCGTGCTGGCGGCGGGGACCGGCGCCACTGTCGGGTTGCTCATCACCGTGCTGCTCAACAACGTGCTGGCGGTCGTGCCCGGCTTCACCTGGCTGTGGTCGCTGGCGATCGCCGTGACGCTGGTCACGGCGTCCGCCTGGTTCCTCGTGGTCAACCGCGGCCTGTTCGCGGTCACGAGACCGCCGAGCGTCACCGACACGCAGATCGGCACGGTGCCCGACCGCGGGACGCCGAAGCTCGTCGACACCTCGGCGATCATCGACGGTCGCCTCGTCGAGGTGGCCGAGGCGAACTTCCTCGACGGCCGGCTGCTGGTGCCGGGCTTCGTGTTGCAGGAGCTGCAGCGCATCGCGGATGCCGACGACCCGCTGAAGCGGCGCCGGGGCCGCCGCGGGCTCGAGATGCTCGACCGGCTGGTCAACGAGGGGCGCGTGCCGACCGAGGTGATCGATGACGACCCGTCGGCCGCCACGGTCGACGACAAGCTCGTCAAGGCGTGCGTCACCCGCGGCGCCGACCTGGTCACCACGGACTACAACCTCCACCGGGTCGCCGGCCTGCAGGGGGTGCGGGTGCTCAACCTCCACCAGCTCGCCAACGCCGTCAAGGCGCCCCACCTCCCGGGCGAGCGGCTCTCGCTCGACATCGCCAAGGAGGGGCGCGAGCCGGGCCAGGGTCTCGCGTACCTCGAGGACGGCACGATGGTCGTGGTGGAGGGCGCCGCCGGGCGGGTGGGCAGCACGCTGGACGTCGTCGTCACCAGCAGCCTGCAGACCCAGATGGGCCGGATGGTCTTCGCGCGCCTGGCCGAGTCGGGCCGGCAGACCGGGCCGGCGAGAGACGAGGCTTGACGCCCCCCTGGGACGCGCGTAACCTGACGCGTGTCGCGAGGGGCCTTAGCTCAGCTGGGAGAGCGGTCGCTTTGCAAGCGATAGGTCGCCGGTTCGAGTCCGGCAGGCTCCACCACGGGTCGCGCCGCGGCGCGCGCGCGGACCAAGGGTCCGCGGACCAGGGAGCAGCGGACCAAGTGGTCCGAACGGGAGGGGTCCGAGCCCGAGCGGCCGGGCCCCTCCGCCTGGTCGCAGGACGACGGTCGGGAGCGCCCCACGACACCCCGGCGCGGCCGTCCCGCCGGGGCCTGCGGTGGGCCCGTGGTATCGTCCAAGACACGTCCGCGTGCCGTTCCATCGCCGCGCGCCGGACACGTTGCCCGCCCCGCGAGCGGGGCGCCGAATCCGCGAGGAGGTCCCTTCTGCCCACCTTCCTGAGGCCTGCTCCGGTGTCGTCATGCCGACGCCGCTGCCCCGCCGTTGCCACCGCGCGCCACCACCACGCGCCCGTCCACGAGGTCCCGGACTGATGCCGCAGATCTTCCCGCCCAATGCCAACGCTTTCGTCCGCTGGGCGCTCATCGGCGGCGGCCTCTTCGTGGGCCTGCTGGCCCTCGCGCTGCCGATCTACGCCCGCACCGTCAACAACGCGGTGGGCGTCCCCGTCGCCCAGCCCGTGGCCTTCCCGCACAACCTGCACACCGCGCAGCTCGGCATCGACTGCCGCTTCTGCCACACCTCGGTCGAGGTGGCGGCGTCGGCGAACGTCCCCGCCACCGAGACCTGCATGGGGTGCCACTCGCAGATCCGGGTCGGCGATCCGCTGCTCGCCGCCGTCGCAGGGAGCTGGGACAGCGGCCTGCCCCTGGCGTGGAACCGCGTCCATGACCTGCCCGACTACGCCTATTTCAATCACAGCGCGCACATCACCAACGGCGTCGGCTGCAGCACCTGCCACGGCCGGGTCGACCAGATGACCGAGATCTGGAAGGAAGAGCCGATGACGATGGGCTGGTGCCTGGAGTGCCACCGGGCGCCCGAGCGCTTCGTGCGCCCCCGCAGCGAGGTGTTCAACATGGCCTACGTACCACCGGCCGACCAGCTGACCCTCGGGGCCGAGCTCGTCGCCTCCTACCACATCGACACCGACAAGCTCCCGCAGTGCTCGACGTGTCACCGATGAGCGACGCCATCCCTCCCGCCCGACTCGGGATCGCGCCCACGGAGGCGCCGATCGCCGATGCGCAGGCCGTCGACCTCGCCGCCATCCGCGCGCGCGTGCGCGAACGCCTGGCCGAGCGCAGTGGGGCCGAGTACTGGCGCAGCCTCGACGAGCTGGCCGACACGGTCGAGTTCCAGGAGTTCCTGCGCAAGGAGTTCCCGCGCCAGGCCGCGCCGCTCGAGGCCTCCCTCGACCGCCGCGACTTCCTCAAGCTGCTCGGCGCCTCCCTCGCGCTCGGCGGCCTGAGCGCCTGCGCCCGCCCGCCGCAGCCGCACGAGAAGATCGTGCCGTACGTGCGCGCCCCCGAGGACCACGTCCCCGGGCGCCCCGACTTCTACGCCACCGCCGTGCTCGACGGCGGTTACGCCGAGGGCGTGCTGGCGGAGAACCACCAGGGCCGCCCGACGCGCGTCGAGGGCAACCCCGACCACCCGGCCAGCCTGGGCGCCGCCCACGCCATCACGTCGGCGACGGTGCTCTCGCTGTACGACCCCGACCGCTCGCAGCAGCTGCTGCAGGGGGGCTCGCCGCGCTCCTGGAGCCAGTTCGCGACGGCGATGGGCGAGCGGCTGGCGGCGCTGGCGGACGGCTCGCGCCTGCGCCTGCTGACGGAGACGGTCACCTCCCCGACGCTCGCCGCCCAGATCCGTGAGCTGCTCGCGGCCCACCCCGGTGCCCGCTGGCACCAGTGGGACCCGCTGCACGCCGACGGCGCCGTCGCGGGCCTGCGGGCCCTGTTCGGCGAGGACGTCGCGCCGGTGTTCGATTTCCGCCGTGCCGACGTCGTCGTGTCCTTCGGCGCCGACTTCACCCAGGTCGGTCCCGGGCGCCTGCGCTACGCCAAGGACTTCGCCCGCCGTCGGCGCGTGCGCTCCGCGGACGACGACATGAACCGGCTGTGGCAGGTCGAGAGCACCCCGACGCCGACCGGCACCCTGGCCGACCATCGGCTGGCGCTCGCGCCCGCCGACGTCGCCGCGCTGGCCGCGGTCGTCGCGGCCGAGATGGGCATCGCCGGCGCGCCCGCCGCCGCCCTGCCCGCGCGCGTGCCGCGCGCCTGGATCGACGCGCTGCTGGCCGACCTGCGGGAGCACGCCGGGCGCTCGATCGTCGTCGCCGGGGCCGACCAGCCGGCCGTCGTGCACGCGCTGGCGCACGCCCTCAACGTCGAGCTCGGCAACGTCGGCGCCACCGTGCGCTACGTCGCCCCGGTCGCCGCCGCGCCCGCCGAGCACGCCCAGGACCTGCGCGAGCTCGTCGCCGACCTGCGCGCCGGCGCCGTCGACCTGCTCGTCGTCATCGGCGCCAACCCGGTCTTCACCGCCCCCGCCGACCTCGGCTTCGCCGAGGCCATGGCGCGCGCCGGCACGACCGTGCACCTGGGCGAGCAGCTCGACGAGACCGGCCGCCTCGCGCGCTGGCACGTGCCCCGCACCCACACCCTCGAGGCGTGGGGCGACGCGCGCGCGTTCGACGGCAGCGTCACCATCCAGCAGCCGCTGTTCGCGCCGTTCTACGGCGGCAAGAGCGACCTCGAGCTGCTCGA
Source organism: Trueperaceae bacterium (assembly GCA_019429025.1). Taxonomy (GTDB): domain Bacteria; phylum Deinococcota; class Deinococci; order Deinococcales; family Trueperaceae; genus JAABTL01. The sequence goes on from JAHYJQ010000027.1 coordinate 14,110, forward strand.
GGCGCTGCTCGGCCGGCCGGAGCGCAACGGCTACGACGTCATCCGCGACGCCTGGCGCGAGCGGGTGTCGGGCGACTTCGAGACCTTCTGGCGGCGCACGCTGCACCTCGGCGTCGTCGACGGCAGCGCCGCGCCCGAGCGTAGCGTCACCCCGCGCCCGCTCGCCCAGAGCCTGCCCACCGGCGGCGACCTGGTCGTGCACTTCCACGCCGACCACGGGCTCGCCGACGGCCGCCACGCCAACAACGGCTGGCTGCAGGAGCTGCCGCGCCCGTTCTCCAAGCTCACCTGGGACAACGCCGCCATCCTCGCGCCGGCCACCGCCGAGCGCCTGGACGTCCGCAGCCACGACCGCCTGGCGCTGCGCGTCGACGGCGCCGAGGTGGTGCTGCCCGTGTGGGTGCAGCCGGGCCAGGCGCCCGGCGTCATCGGGGTCGCCCTCGGCTTCGGCCGCACCGCCGCCGGTCGCGTGGGCGACGGCGTCGGCGCGGACGTCTACCCGCTGCGCAGCAGCGCCGAGGCGTGGTCGCGGCCCGTCACTGCGGAACGCGTGCGCGGGCGCCACCGCCTGGCGACCACCCAGACGCACCACTCCCTGGAGGGCACCGGCGAGCGCCGCCACATCGTGCGCGCCGGCACGCTCGGCGAGCTCAGGGCGGAGCCGGAACACCCGAAGTTCGTCCACCCGGTCACGCACCCGGTCTCGGACATCATCCCCGACTGGAAGTACGAGGGCTACGCCTGGGGGATGGTCATCGACATGACCGTCTGCACCGGCTGCAACGCCTGCGTCACCGCCTGCCAGTCGGAGAACAACGTCCCGATCGTGGGCAAGGAGCAGGTGATCGTCGGCCGCGAGATGCACTGGATCCGCGTCGACGCCTACTACAAGGGCGACCTGGACGACCCCGAGTTCTACAACATGCCGGTCGCCTGCCAGCACTGCGAGAAGGCCCCGTGCGAGCCGGTCTGCCCGGTGGCGGCCACCGTGCACGACGCCGAGGGCCTGAACGTCATGGTCTACAACCGCTGCGTCGGCACCCGCTACTGCGCCAACAACTGCCCGTACAAGGTGCGCCGGTACAACTACTTGCAGTTCGCCGAACTGGCCGTCAACGCCAGCGAGCTCAGCCTGGCGCACAACCCCGACGTCACCGTGCGCAGCCGCGGCGTCATGGAGAAGTGCACCTACTGCACGCAGCGCATCTCGGCCGCGCGCATCCAGGCGGGCAACGAGGGCCGCCGCATCCGCGACGGCGAGGTCGTCACCGCCTGCCAGAGCGCCTGCCCCAGCGAGGCGATCGTCTTCGGCGACCTCAACGACCCGGAGAGCGCGGTGGTGGCCGCCAAGGCCTCGGTCCTCGACTACAAGCTGCTCGAGGAGCTCAACACGGTGCCCCGCACCTCCTACCTCGCGCGGGTCGGCAACCCGCACCCCGACGTGGCGAGCGCGTCACGGACCGTGAGCCGCGCGTCACGGCCCGTGGCGAGCTCGTCACGGACCGGTTCGGAAGGGGTCCTCTGATGGCCGTCGTCACCGGTGCGCCCCGCAAGGTGGTGGAGACGAACCGCGTCATCGCCCCCGGCCAGACGGCCGGCATGCTCGACGACGTCGTCAACACGCCCGTCCTGGTCGGCCCCCAACGCACGCCTACCTGGTGGTGGGTCGGCTTCGCCATCACCCTGTCGCTGCTCGGGCTCTACCTGGTGTCGATCGTCCGCCTCGTCACCACCGGCGTCGGCATCTTCGGCAACAACCAGCCGGTGTCGTGGGCGATGCCGATCATCAACTTCGTGTGGTGGATCGGCATCGGCCACGCCGGCACGCTGATCTCGGCCGCGCTGCTGCTCTTCCGCCAGCCCTGGCGCACCTCGATCAACCGCTTCGCCGAGGCGATGACGATCTTCGCCGTCGTCTGCGCCGGCCTCTACCCCATCCTGCACATCGGGCGGCCGTGGGTCTTCTACTGGCTCATGCCCTACCCGAACACCCACGGCATGTTCCCGAACTTCCGCAGCGCGCTCACCTGGGACGTGTTCGCCATCTCGACCTACGCGTCGGTGTCGCTGCTGTTCTGGTTCATCGGCCTGATTCCCGACCTGGCGACGCTGCGCGACGCCGCCAAGTCGCGCTTCCAGAAGCTGATCTACGGCGCGCTCGCCCTCGGCTGGAACGGCTCGGCCAAGGCCTGGCAGCGCTACATGCGCGCGTACCTGCTGCTCGCCGCGCTCAGCTTCCCGCTGGTGCTGTCGGTGCACAGCACGATCGCCATGGACTTCGCCATCAGCCAGGTGCCCGGCTGGAACAACACGGTCATGCCGCCCTACTTCGTCGCCGGCGCGGTCTTCGCCGGCTTCGCGATGGTGCTGCTGCTGGCGATCCCGCTGCGGCGCGCGTTCGGGTTCGAGCACCTCATCACGCTGCGCCACCTCGACAACGCCGCCAAGCTCATGCTGGCCACCGGCATGATCGTCGTCTACGGCTACGTGGTCGAGCTCTTCTACGCCTGGTACTCGGGCGTCGAGTTCGAGGTCTTCATGGCCTACAACCGCGTGCTGGGCGCAGACCACTGGTGGGCCTTCTGGGCGCTGATCGCCTGCAACCTGGTGGCGATCCAGCCGCTGTGGTTCCGCCGCGTGCGGCAGACCCCATGGGCGCTGTTCGTCATCAGCATCTTCGTGTCGATCGGCATGTGGCTCGAGCGCTTCGTCATCGTCGTCGTGTCGCTGACGAAGGACTTCCTGCCGAGCTCGTGGGGCAACTACGTGCCCACCTTCTGGGACTGGGCCCTCTTCATCGGCTCCTTCGGGCTGTTCGGCACGCTGTTCCTGCTCTTCCTGCGGCTGCTGCCGGCGATCGCCACCAGCGAGATGAAGGAACTCGCCCACCACGACGCCCACCACGGACCCGACGCCTACGAGTCCATCCGTGAGGCCTACTACCGGGGGGAGGTGCGCGCATGACCACCGCCACCGCCGGCGCGGCCGGCACGCACGGCCTGATCGCCGAATACGACACCCCGGAGCAGCTGCTCGTCGCCGCCGAGGCCGCCCGCAAGGCCGGCTACACGCGCATGGACGCCTACACGCCGCACCCGGTCGAGGGCATCGACGACGCCCTCGGCCTGGCGCCGACCAACCTCGGCTACGTGGTGCTGGCGATGGGCCTGTTCGGCGCTGCCGCCGGGTACTTCCTGCAGTGGTACTCCGCGAACGTCTTCTACCCGCTCAACATCGGCGGCCGCCCGCTCCACGACTGGCCGACCTACGTCGTCATCACCTTCGAGGTCACCGTGCTGCTGGCCGCGTTCACCGCCGGGCTGTTCATGCTCGCGCGCAACGGCCTGCCGCGGCCGTACCACCCGGTCTTCAACACGCCCGGCTTCGAGCGCGCGACCCGCGACGGCTACTACCTGTGCATCGAGGCCGTCGACCCGCGCTTCGACGACGAGGGCGTCCGCGACTTCCTCGAGGGGACCGGGCCCGTCGCGGTCCATCGGGTGGCGTCATGACCCGGGCAGTCGGCACCCGCGCGGCGATGAGACGCGGAGCGTCTCACTGCCGTGCGTTGGGCCACGTGGCCCAACGCACGGCCATGCTCCTGGCGGTCGTCCTCCTCCTCGCCGGCTGCGGCCGCAACATGGCCGACCAGCCGAACCTGCGACCCCTGCAGGGCTCCGAGTTCTTCGCCGACGGCGCCGGCATGCGCCCGCCGCTCGAGGGCACCGTGTCGCGCCGCGAGGGCGCGATCGATCCGGTGTTCCTGACGGGTCAGGACGCGAACGGCCTCGTCACGCAGTTGCCCGTCGAGCTGACGCTGGAGCTGCTGCAGCGTGGCCAGGAGCGCTACGACATCTTCTGCTCCGTGTGCCACGGGCACACCGGCGCCGGCGACGGCATGATCGTCAGCCGCGGCTTCCCGGCGCCGACCTCGTTCCACGACCAGCGCCTGCTCGACGCCTCGGTCGGCTACTACTTCAGCGCCATGACCAACGGCTTCGGCCGCATGTACAGCTACGCCTCGCGCATCCCGCCCGAGGACCGCTGGGCCATCGCCGGCTACGTCAAGGCGTTGCAGCTGTCGCAGAACGCGACGCTCGACGACGTCCCCGCCGAGGTCCGCCTCGAACTCGAACACAGCGAAGGACGGGTCCGCTGATGGCCGCCGCCGCCCCCACGACCATCGCCACCGCCCGCCCCGCCGTCATCGCGCTCGCGCTCGGCGTGGTCGGCCTCGCCGCCGGACTCGCCGGCACCCTCGGCAACGGCGGCCTGCCCGGCGCCCTCCTCATGGGCTTCGTGTTCTGGATCGGCCTGTCCGTCGGCGGCCTCGGCCTCCTGCTCATCGACCACATGGCCGGCGGCAGTTGGGGCGCGGTCATCCGCCGCCCGCTCGAGGCGATGGTCTCGGCGCTGCCGATCGCCCTGCTCTTCTTCCTGCCGGTCGCCTTCCTCATCCCGCAGCTCTACCCGTGGGCGGACGCCGCCTACGTCGAGGCGCACGAGCTGGTCGCCTGGAAGGCCGGCTACCTCAACGCCACCTGGTACGTGCTCCGGTCCGTGCTCTACTTCGCGCTGTGGCTACTGGCCGCCTGGATCTACCTGCGCGGCGCGCGCCAGCAGGACGCCGCCGACCTCGGTCGCGCCGGCCTGATCGGCTACCGCATGAAGGCCACGGCCGCCGCGTGGCTGGTCGTCTACGTGCTGACCATGACCCTGGCGGTGACCGACTGGACGATGTCGCTGACCCCCGAGTGGTGGTCGGGCATCTACGGCCTGATCTTCATGATCGGCCAAGCGATCGCCGCCATGGCGCTCGTCATCCTCACCATGGCTTGGATGGCCCGCCACAGCCCGCGCATCGACGGCCTGCTCAGCGAGAAGCGCCTGCAGGACCTCGGCAACTTCCTCATGGCGTTCATCATGTTCTGGGCGTACGTCAACGTCAGCCAGCTGATCATCCAGTGGACCAACAACATCGTCGAGACCAACACCTTCTACGTGCTGCGGCTGTACGAGCAGCCGTGGCAGGGGCTCGGCGTCTACCTGCTCGTGGCGGGCTTCTTCCTGCCCTTCCTCATCCTCTTCTCGCGCTGGGTGAAGCGTGCCCGCGCCGTCCTGGCCCTCATGGCCGGTTGGGCGCTGCTCAACCAGGCGCTGCACGTCTACTGGTACGTCGCCCCCGAGATCGGCCGCGCCGGCCTGCCTGGCTTCGGTGACGTCGCCATCTTCCTCGGCCTCGGCGGCATCTGGTTCGCCGCCTTCCTGCGCAGCCTCGGCGCCCGCTCGGTGGTGCCGGAGCGCGATCCCAGGCTGCTGGCGGCCGAACACGGCCATCCCACCACCGAGCCCCACGCTGCCGGACCGGAGGTCCGCCATGTCTGAGCGTCCCAACCCCCGCCACCTCGTGTCGAGCCAGCAGGTGCGCGGCGCCTTCTTCCTCGGCGGCATCGGCGCCGTCGCGCTCATCGTGGGCGTGCTGCTGCTCTCCAGCGCCCGCCCGCAGGGCGGCCTGGTCACCGTCGACGATACCCAGTACCAGGCCCAGCTGCAGGCGGCGCAGGCCGACCTCACCGGCTTCGAACTGATCGGCGACGGCGCCCGCATCGACATCGGCCACGCGATGCAGCTCGTCGTCGAACGCGGCGTCGACCTGCCGCTGTACGCGGGCGGCGGCGCCCCGGTGGCCGCCGTCTCACCCGCGGGCGCGGCCGCTGCCGACGACGCCGTCCTCGCGCAGGCGGACGTCGACGGCGCCGCGCTGTACGCCCAACACTGCTCCGCGTGCCACCAGCCCACGGGCGCCGGCATCCCCGGCGCGTTC
>JAHYJQ010000378.1 GCA_019429025.1 Trueperaceae bacterium
CCGGGTGGTCTCGTCGGGGACCCAGCGCAGTTCGATCTCGCGGAACGGCGCGACGTCGCGCCAATGGTCATCGACCGCCTCGACGATCAGGTTGACGCCCGCGGTCCGCGACTGGAGCCGGTACACGCCGGTGCCGACGATGCGCTGGTCGACCGCCTCGATGCCGCCCTCGTCCCACTGCGCCTTGCTGGTGATGTACATCTCGCCGCCGGTGCGGGAGAAGAGGCGCTCGCCGTCGATGTAGGGCTCGTGGAAGCGGAAGGTGATCGTGTAGTCGTCGACGATGACCGCCTCGGCCACGCCGTCTCGCCAAACGGCCGCCAGGTTGACCTGGCTGTCGTCTCTCGCGAGCAGCTCGTAGGTGTGCTTCACGTCTTCCGCTGTGAACTCGCCGTAGCCGAAGTGGAACGGCACGCCGCGGCGGAGGTAGAAGGTCCACTCGGTGAAGTCGTCGTTCGACTCCCAACGCTCCGCGAGGCGGGGGATCGGGTCGCCGGTCTCGGGGTCGTTGCCGATGAGCGTCTCGAGCATCGGCTCGAACTGGGTGTGCATGACCCAGGAGCCGGCCCAGATGCGGTTGGTCTCGGTGGCGACCGGTGGCAGGGCGATCACCAGGCGGTCGATCTCGCTTGCGGCCCTCTGCGCGAACGCCGCCGCACCCGAGCTGAGGAGGGCCAGTAGGCCGATGAGAACGAGGAGATGGGACCTTCGCATGTCTTGCCTCCCGCGCAGCGCGAGCTGTGGTGGCTTTGACGCGTTATGCGCTCCAGCATATTTATCGAGCTGCGTTGCGAACATCTTACTGGAGATTCGACTGCCACGTCAACGCCTTGAATCGATATCGAACGTCGTGTGGGACGGCTCTCTCGCACAACTACCGGTCGCCGTGCCGGTCTCGATCACCCCCCCGATCCCAGGAAGCGCCGCCCGACCTCGAGGTGCGCCTCCATGCGGCGGGCGGCTTCCTCGCCGTCGCCAGCAAGGACCGCCTCCAAGATGCCTCGGTGCTCCGCGTTGCTCTCCAGCATCCGCTGCGACTGCCGCTGGAGTACCGTCGAGATCGCTCGGATAAGCTTCTCGCGCAGGCGTTCCATGACCCGTTGGAACTCTCGGTTCCCCAGGTAGCCGCACAGTAGCAGGTGGAAGTCGGTGTCCAGCTCGCGGGCGCGCGCGGCATCCTGCACGACGGCGGCCGCGTGATGCGCCGCAAGGTTCCCCTCGAGGACCTGAACCTGGTCCGCGGTCAAGCGACCTGCGAGGCGGCGGACGGTGTGGCACTCGACCGCGATGCGCATCTCGAACTGGTCTGCGGCTTCGTCGAGCTGCATGCCGGTGACGACGATGCCCTGGCGCGGCGACACGGCGACGAAGCCTTCGAGTGCCAGGCGCTCGATGGCCAACCTGACGGGCGTCTTGCTCATTCCGAGCTCGCGGGCGAGGTGGCGCTCGGAAAGGAACGTGCCCGGAGGTAGGGTCCCCGCCAAGATGCGTTCCTTAATCTGGTCGTGCGCCACGTCCTTGAGGAGCGGGCGCGGTCCGTGGGTCACCAGGGTGGCGCCGGGCGCCTCGGCCCGGGCGTGCCGCGGCCGCACGATCTCACCGGCCCCACTCACGTCGCTCTCCCGGCGCGTGGCTCACTGGCCATGCCTCAGCCGGCCACGATGCGCGCGACGCTCTGCCGGATCCTCTCGGGCTCGAACACGCTCAGCCAGTCGGGCTGCAGCAGCACCCTGCGGGCCTCGCTGACGGCCTTCTCCGCCCCGGCCGAGACCTTCCAGTCGAGTTCCTCGAAGACGATGGCCAGCTCGACGTTGATGTGGCCGAGGAGGAAGTCGCGGGCGGCCTCGGCCGGCACCCCGCGGCGGATCGCCTCGTCCATCGCCTCGCGCATCACGGTGATGCAGGTCAGCGCCACCGTCTCCGACAGCGCGGGCTCGAGCATCGCCATCTGCTCGAGGGTGACGCGGTGTGTCCGCAGGATCGGGCCGAACATCTTCGCGGACAGGCGTTGCCCGACGTCGAAGTGCTCCTCGGGCCCCTGCACCAGCGCGCTGACGATCGACTGCTTGGCGAAGCCGCCGCCCCAGTAGTCCCTGCGGGCGGCCTCGGTCGTCTCGTCGTTGAAGACCGGCGGATGCGAGGGGTGCGTGACGAAGTAGGTGACGTCTGGCCGATCGGGCAGTTCACCGGCGTACGGTGCGGCCGGGTCCAGGCACAGGAACATGGCGCCAGACCGCATGAGCGGCACCACCTGGTGCGCGATCTGGCCGATGAGCGTGTCGGGCACGGCGGCGACGACGACGTCGGCAGCGCGGGCCGCCTCCTCGATCGGGGTGGGTTCGTCGCCGCGCTCGCGCAGTCGGGCCAATCCTGCGTCGGTCCCTTCGACGTACAGCAGTCGCGTGCCGGGGTCTTCGCCGAGCCGGTTCGAGATGCGGGTACCCATCTTGCCAGCCGCACCGATGATGGCGACGGTCGTCATGTCGTCCTCCCTCGCGACCCGCGCCCAAGAGCGGGGCGGTGTCGGGAACGCGCGAACCTGGATAGCTGATTCAAGTGTTACTGAAATGCCACAGGGATGTCAACCGTTGGGGTATGGGGC
>JAHYJQ010000379.1 GCA_019429025.1 Trueperaceae bacterium
GGTGGGGGCGTAGTCCTTGACCCAGAGCGAGGAAGCGCGCAAGGTTCGGGCTGTGGTCGTCGAATGCAGGGCGCCTCGAAGGAACCCGCGCTTCGACGGAGACGTCTGTGGAGGATTTGTGGGCAAGTTCCCGTTCGCGGTCATGGTCTGCGGCATCCTGGGTCACTCCAGGGAGGCCAGGGACGGGCACATGGTCGTATCCTGCCAGCGCTGCGGAGCCGTGCACGAGCTGATGCGCGTGGAGCCCGAGGAGCCGGCGGCATGAAGGCCAAGCCATTGACTCCAAAGCAGGCCGCGTTCGTCCGCGAGTACCTTGTCGACATGAACGCCACGCGGGCAGCCATCCGGGCGAAGTACTCAAAGCGGACCGCCGAACAGCAGGGCCACAGGCTGTTGAGAAATGCTAAGGTCGGCAAGGCCGTGGCCGCCGCGCTACAGAAGCGAGCCGAACGGCTGGAGTTGACGCAAGACACCGTGGTGCGCGGCCTGCTCACCGAAGCCGAGGATCGAGGCAAGGGCGCCAGCCACGCGGCCCGGGTCTCGGCCTGGACGGCGCTCGGCAAGCACCTCGGGATCTTCATCGAGAGGCACGAGCATACCGGCGGCGGTGGTGGACCCGTCGAGGTCATCGTCACGCGGCGGCTTGTGAGGGTGGCGGATGCCAACCATTGAACTCGATATCCCGACCGCCGAGGTCTTCGAGCCCCTGCTCGCTCCCGCGCGCTACAAGGGCGCGAAAGGCGGGCGCAGCTCGGGCAAGAGCTGGTTCTTCGCCGGGCTGGCGGTCGAGGGGGCTGTCGCGTACCCCAACCGCCGTTTTGTCTGCATCCGCGAGGTGCAGCGCTCGCTGCGCTACTCCGCGAAAAGCGTCATCGAGCGGAAGATCCGTGCGCTTGAGGTGTCGGACCTGTTCGACGTCACCGAACGCGAGATCCGCCGCGTCGGGGGCGAGGGCGTGATGATCTTCGAGGGGATGCAGGACCACACGGCGGATAGCATCCGGTCCCTGGAGGGCTTCGACCGAGCGTGGGTCGAGGAGGCGCATAGCCTGTCGAAGCGCTCGCTCGACATCCTCACGCCGACGATTCGCGCGCCGGGCTCGGAGATCTGGTTCAGCTGGAATCCGGACCAGCCAGAGGACCCGGTGGACGCGTTCTTCGGGGGCGGGAACCCAGACAAGCTCCCGGACGGCGCGGTGTTGGTCCACACGAACTACCTGGACAACCCGTTCTGTCCAACAGAGGCGATCCAGGAAGCAGAACGCCTCCGGCGCGTCGATCCGGAGGGCTACGCCCACGTCTGGCTCGGCCAGTACAACCTACGCTCCGACGTCCAGGTGCTTGTGGGTAAGTGTCGCGTGGACGAGTTCAAGGAGCGCGCCCACTGGGACGGGCCGTACTTCGGGGCCGACTGGGGGTTCTCGCGGGACCCGACCGTCATCGTGCGTTGCTGGATCGGGGACGACCGGCTGTGGATCGACCACGAAGACGGCGGGATCCAGTGGGACAGTGACACCATCGAGCGCAGGTTCCGGGCCATCCCCGGGGCTGCGACCCATGTCATCCGCGCCGACTCCGCCCGGCCCGAGACGATCGCGGCGCTGCGTGATCGGGGCTTGGACATCCAGGCCGCCGAGAAGTGGAAAGGCTCGGTCGAGGACGGCATCCAGTTCCTGCGCAGCTTCGACGAGATCGTGATCCACGAGCGATGCCCCAAGACCACGGAAGAGGCGCGTCTCTGGCGGTACAAGACCGACCGCCTGACGGGTGACCCGCTGCCGAAACTCGAAGACGGACACGAACACCGGTGGGACGCCATTCGCTACGCGCTCGCCCCACTCATCAGGCGGCGTGAGGAACTCCCGCCCTTCATCTCCCAGAGCCACTACACCGGCTGAGAAGCCCGGAGGCACCGATGGCCGACTTCAGCGAGTGGACCCTCCAGGACGTGCAGGAGGCCGTAGCCGGTGCCATCGAGGCCGACCTCGGCTCCCAGGAGGCATTCGACGAGAGCTCCGCGTTCATCGAGGAGCATGATCACTGGCAGGACGGGGACGCCTGGGTCGGGCCCAACGGCGGGACGAGCGACGAGGTCCGCACCGCCGTGCTCGCCGCGGTCGAGCGCCAGTTCACGCCGAGGGACGCCGTGTCCGAAGTGCTGGACCGGATGGCCAACGCGCTGCTCCGCCAGGAGCCCGGCCTCGACATCACGCCGCTCGAGCTGGTGCCGGAGGACGCCAGCGAAGAGGCCAGGACCGCCCAGGAAGCCGAGATCGCCGAAATCCGCGCTCGCCTCTCCGCGTGGTGGGACGCGAAGAAGCTCTGGAACCTCGCCCACAAGGCCGTGAAGCGGTCGCGCTGGGCGGCACGTGGGGCGCTCAGGACCTGGATCGCGCCGGGGCACCTGGCCACCACCGAGACCGAGGGGGAGGACGGTGGCAAGCTCACCAGCCAGGAGCTCCCCCGGGCCAAGTCGTTCGCCGACGCCCTGGACATGGTCCAGCTCTCGGCCCCCAAGCCCGACGCCTGCTACGTCTACACCGACGAGGAGACGCAGCAGCGCTGCGCGATCTTCCTCTTCGAGGATCCCGAGACCGAG
>JAHYJQ010000380.1 GCA_019429025.1 Trueperaceae bacterium
CGCCGCCCCGCCTGCTGGTCGCCGACCGGCCCCGCCGCCGCAGCGGTGGTGACCGGACCACCTTTCCCGGCGGCGCACTGGTGTCCAGGACGAGACGAGCACGTGCACGGGTTCGGCACGCCCAGCTCGCGCGCGCACGCGAGGCAGCGCGTGTTCGGAAAGCTCGCGACACTCGTCAACGGACATGGGACTTCGCACGGATGTAACTTCTCAGAAACTCGTGGCACCGTGCGAATCGTGCCCGTGCCCGAGCCCGTGCCCGATTCCTGCGTGATTTCGGGACCGGGCGCGGGCACGGGAGCCGACTTTCGGTCTGGCCATGGGCCATCGGCATCGCTCAGAGCCCGCTTGACGGTCCTCAGGCGGAACGCGGTCTCGCGCAACGGCGCAAAGCAGCGCCAAGTCCGCAAAGTTCTTCGCGTCTTTGCGGATCTTGGCGCCTTTGCGCGAGCACGATCCCGCCGCAAACTGTCAAGCCAGAGGCAGGGGTTTCTGAGCGATGCCCCGACGCCGACGGAGGCTGAAGGCTGAAGGCTGGTGCGACGGGAGGTCTGGAGGGGAGGGAAGATGACGTAGACATCGGAAATCCCCTGTAGCAGCCCGCGGGTGAGAGTCCCGACCGGCAAGGCTGACCCCCAGCCGGCACCGAGTGTTGCGTCCTTGTTCGGGCGACCGACGGGGCGAAGCGTACACAGGGGGCGCACGGGCCGCGCCATTGAGCCCCGAGAGAGGAGTGCGGGAGCCGACGCTGTCAGCAAAGCGGAAGGCCACACCGAAAGGCCGAGTGGTCGGGCCTGGAGGTCCCGCCGGGGTCTGAGAACGGGGCACGTGCGCAAGGGCTGCCCAGGAACCCGAGAGGCTTCGCTGCCTCCCTCGGAGACACCGCGTTGGTCCGGCGGATGATACGGACCGGGCCATGCAGAGCCAAGTGCCGGTGGGGCGCTGCACGGAGAGACGAAGATAGCCGCCGGTGCGGGGGTAGTTCCGCGCGAGGCAACGAAGCGCGGGGCGACGAGCAGCGAGGAGTCGGAGCCACCCACAGTACCGTTGAAGCCGGGGAACCTGACCCGATGGGACCCGGTGAAGGGAGAGGGTAGGCCGGGTCACAGGACCGCAGGAGGGAAAGATGTCCGGTGTTCCGACGCCGGGAAGCGTCTCAACGAAACAAGCGCGGATAGCGAACTTGGCACGGCAGATGCCGGAGACGGCGATATCGTCGCTGTCGCATCACATGGACCAGGCGTGGCTTCTGGAGGCGCATCGACGCACCCGGAAGGACGGGGCGACCGGAATCGACCGTCAGACGTCGGAGGAGTACGCGGCGAACCTCTCGGAGAACCTCCGGTCCCTGGAGGGCCGGGCGAAATCCGGGACGTACCGCGCCCCGGCGGTGCGCCGGGTCCATATCCCGAAGGGGGACGGAAAGACGACCCGCCCGCTCGGGATACCGACCTGTGAGGACAAAGTCCTCCAAAGGGCGGTGATGATGCTTCTGGAGCCGATCTACGAGCAGGATTTCTACGACTGCTCGTACGGCTTCCGGCCGAGGCGCTCGGCCCATCATGCGTTGGAGGCCCTGATGCAGGGTCTGAACGAGATGGACGGGGGCTGGGTTCTGGACGTCGACGTCCGGAGCTTTTTCGACGAGCTGGACCACCAGAAGCTTCGAGATCTGCTCTGCCAACGGGTAGTCGATGGGGTGGTTGTGCGCCTCATCGGGAAATGGCTGCGGGCGGGAGTGCTGGAGGGCGGCGTCGTACATCGCACCGACCGAGGCACCCCCCAAGGTGGTGTAATCTCACCGCTGCTGGCCAACATCTACTTGCACGAGGTGCTCGACAAGTGGTGGATGACGGAGGTCCTGCCCCGGATGACGGGACGAGCCTTCCTCGTGCGCCACGCCGACGACTTCGTGATCGTGTTCTCGGAGCGACAGGACGCGCTGCGGGTGCAGGAAGTGCTGGCCAGGCGATTCGGTCGCTTCGGCCTGCGTCTGCACCCGGAGAAGACGCGTCTGGTCGCGTTTCGCCGCCCATCACGAGACGGTGGCGGTCCCCGCAGCGGGAGCTTCGACTTTCTCGGGTTCACGCACTACTGGGGCCGCAGCCGCCGCCAGGGGCAGTGGAACATCCGGCGCAAGACCGCGAAGAGTCGGTTCAGTCGAGCGCTGAAGGGCATCAACCAGTGGATGCGCCGCTGGCGCCATCTCCCGGTCAAGGACCAAGCCCGCGTGCTCGGGAGCAAGCTCCGGGGGCACTTCAACTACTACGGTTTGCCGGGTAACTCGCGAGCCATCAACCGCTTCCACTATGAGGTACGATGCCGATGGCGGAAGTGGCTGAGCCGTCGCTCGCAACGTGCCCGGCTCACCTGGGAGAAGTTCAACCGACTGCTCAAATACCACCCGCTGCCACCGGCGCGGCTGCCGCCGCGTCCGGTGCAGTATCGACTGGCGAAACTGTGATCCGAGGAGCCGGATGCGTTAATTGCGCACGTCCGGATCTGTGGGGGCCCGGGGGAAGCAATTCCCCCGGGCTACCCGACACCGCTGCTTGCGTCAGACCCGGTCTTCCACGATCACCGTCTGACC
>JAHYJQ010000381.1 GCA_019429025.1 Trueperaceae bacterium
GGGGCCGCGCCTGGGGCCGGGGCGGCGCCGGGGGGACCGGCGCCGGCCCGGGGCGGGTCAGCGGCCGCCGAAGGGCGGGTAGCCGTCGTTGTCGGCGATGTCGTCGTCGATCGCGCGGGCCGCGCGCGCCAGCTCGGCGGCCACGTCGGCGCCGTCGAGGATGTTGTTCATGGCGCGCTCGAAGGAGGCCGAGATCACCGGGTAGCCGGGGTGGACGGGCCGGACGACGGCGATCGTTGCCGACTGCTCCGCCATGAGCGCGCCGTCGCCGCCGGGGCCGTAGAGCTCGCTCAGCGCGATGGCGGACGCGCGCGCGGGCACGTAGCCGGTCGTGTCCGCGTAGAGCGCCACCTGCTCGGTCGACATGGCGAAGGCGACGAACGCGCCCGCCGCGTCCTTGTTGGCGGCCACGGCCGGGATCGCGTAGCTCCAGCCGCCGTTGTGGGAGGCCTGCGTGTCGCCGCAGAACTTGGGCGCGGGGATGAGGACCAGGTCGTCGCCGAGGCCCTCGCGGTGGACGCGCCACATCCAGTTGCCGACCCACACGAGGGCGGCGGACTTGTCGCCGAAGAAGCGGTTGTCGCCGGCGGCGGAGGGGACGATCCAGCCGTTCTGGGCCCAGCCCTGGAGGCGCTCGAGCGACGTGACCGCGGCGGGGGCGTCGAGCGTGCCGCTCGCCTGCCAGGTCTCGCGGTCGATGAGGTCGGCGCCGCAGGACTGCAGGAAGGGCGAGAAGCCGTAGGCGAACCATTCACCGGTGTAGTTGAGCTTCATGTCGATCGGCCAGGTGACCTCGGGGAGTTCGGCCAGCGCGGCGAGCGCAGCCTCCATCTCCTCGAAGGTCCAGGCGTCGGCGACGCTTCCAGGGATGCGGACGCCGGCCCGCTCGAGGTAGCCACGGTTGCCCCACAGCAGAACGCTGGAGTCGTAGGGGCTGATCGCGTAGATCTGGCCGTCGGGGCCGTAGGTGCCCTGGTCGATGATCGCGGGCAGCAGGTCGGCGCGCATCTCCGCGTCGAGGTAGGCGTCGAGCGGCGCGAGCTGGCCCGACCAGACGTAGGCGGCCATGTTGGGGCCGTCGACCATGACCACGTCGGGCAGGTCGCCGCCGAGGAAGCCGGCCTGCAGGGCGTCGTTGATGTTCGGCAGGCGGATGACGTTCACCGAGATGCCGCGGTCGGCGAAGGCGGCGTTGAAGGCCTCCTGGACCTGGACGAAGTAGGGGCGCTCGCTCTCGCCGTCGATGACCCTGGCGGTGATCTGCTGGGCCTGGGCGACGGTGAAGAGAGCGAGGAGGACGAGCGCGAGGATCGTGCGAAGGCGTGCGTGCATGTGGGCTCCTTCGGGGAGGGGCGGCCGCCGTGGCGATGGCCGCGGGGGGTCTGAGCCGGTCGTAGCGCAGGGGTCGGGGGACCCACCGTCGACAACGTTGTCAAGGGGCCCGTGGTGTTCATGGGACGCGCTCTCGGTCGGTGCCTACGGGCCTTGGGCAGGGGCGAAGGAGCCGCGTCCTTGGGCTCGGAGACGGTGTCTCGTGGGATGGACGATCGAGGGGCGACGGTGCAGAGGGTGCACGATAGTACCGAAATCCGGTACTCTGCCATCATGCAGCGTTCGCCGCAGATCTCTGGAGGCCGTACGTGCAGAAGCGGCATCAGCGGACGCTGTCGGCGCTGTTCAGGCGTCCCACCGCGACCGACGTCGCCTGGCGCGACGTCATGAGCCTGATCGTGGCGCTCGGCGGTGAGGTCCGGTCGCGTTCGGGCTCGCTGCGGGCCCTGTCGCTTCGGGGTCGTGACCTGGTGGTGCACGAGCCGCATCCGAGCGGTCTGCTGCCGAGAGCCCTGGTGCTGCGGCTTCGCCGCTTCTTGCTGGAGGGTGGAACCGAGCCGAGATGAGCCTCAACACGATGCAGTACCGCGGGTACACGGCCACGATCGAGTACGACGGCGACGACCGGCTGTTCGTCGGCGACGTCATGGACCTGGCGGACACGATCTCCTTCACCGGTCGGACGGTCGAGGAGCTCGAGGCCGGCTTCGCGACCGCCGTCGATGCCTACGTGGACTGGTGCGCCGAGCGCGGCAAGGAGCCGGCGCGGCCGTTCTCGGGCCGGCTCAACCTGAGGTTCGATCCGGCGCTGCACCGCGAAGCGGCACTGGCGGCCGCGGCCCGGAGGACGAGTCTCAACGCGTTCCTGGTGGCGTGCATCGAGCAGGGGTTGCGGGCGTTCCGCACCGGGCCGCGCAGTGTCGAGGGTGAGGCCGCCGACCTGGATGTCGCGTCAGTGGGTAGGCCCGAGGGACCCGTGGGGAGCGGCAGCGCGATCGCACCGCCGGCGGCCAACGGCCGTCGTCGCTAGGGTGCGGACGCCGACATGGGGCGAACGACCTCGAGGAGGACGCCGGCGTCGATCAGGACACCCATGGGTCGCGGGTCTCGAGCGACGCCAGCTCGGCGCGGGCCGCATCGAGGTCTGCCGCGAAGTCGTCGGCTTCGGAGGGTTCCAGCCTGGGCAGTGCGGCGAGGATGGCGGGGAGGTCGGTGAGGAGCGCACCGGTGGGCAGCGGCCTGAGTTCGGCCAGGGGC
>JAHYJQ010000028.1 GCA_019429025.1 Trueperaceae bacterium
GGTAGAGCTTGCCCTCGTCGGTGGGGTGCTCGGTCAGGTCGGCATACCACCTCAGATCGGGCGCGTCCACGCTGAACTCACGCTGCACCAGGTCCTGCGCAACACGGGTCTCGCGGGCCTCAGCGGCCACCGTGGCGGCCTTGGAGCGGCCCGCGCGGCGCCGCGTGACGCCGGTGATGCCGGCCTCGTGCATGAGGCGCCGCACGCGCTTCTGGTTCACGACTTCGCCCTGCGCGCGCAACGCCGCGGTGATGCGCGGGCTGCCGTACGTGCCGTGACTGTCGCGGTGGATGCTCTTGATGAGCTCCTTGATGCGCTCGTTCTCCATCTCGGCCGCCGAGGTTGGCCGCCGCTGCACGCTCTCGCGGTAGTACAGGCTGCTCTTCGGGAAGCCCATCACCCGGCACAGCATCTTCTTCGGGTGTGTCGCCTTCTCCGCCTGGATGAACTCGTAGACCCTCAGCGGGTCGACTGGGCGTCCGTGGCGAAGAAGGCTGCCGCCTTTCGTAAGATCTCGCGTTCCTCACGCAACACGCGGTTCTCACGCCGGAGGCGCTTGAGTTCCTCGCTCTCCGCGATCGCCTGCGGGTTCGCCGCCAGGCGATCGGCTTCGAGCACCCACTTGCGGATGCTGTAGCCGCTGACGCCGAGCTCGCGGCCGAGCTCCTTGTAGCTCTTACCCGCCGTGCGGTAGAGCTGCACCGTCTCGCGCTTGAACTCCTCGCCGTAACGCTTGACCATGACGTTCGCCTCCTGGTGCAGGCAGCCTAGCACAAGCTAGCTACCTAGGGGTCCAAGAGCAAGGTCAAGCCCCACATTTCACGCTGACGCCGCCAGCGACCCACCGCTGAGGAGTACAACCGCTCACGCCGCATGATCGCGCCCTTCTGACCCGGCAGGGTCGCGGCATCGAGCTCCTCGAGGATCTGCTGCTTGTACGCCGCGCTGTACGACCGCGCCGACCCACGAGCGACCCGACCCTCACGCGCACCATCAGAAGCATCCAACATGAAACCTCACCCAACCCGCCCTACACACGAAACTCGGAACGAACACCGGCAACAACCATCCTGGCACGTAGGGAAGACGGACTATCGCCCGAGGCGACTCTCGGCAAACTGATTCGGGACCGCTCCCGGAGGTTAGTGGGCTCGGCTGTCGACCGCCAGGTGGGTCCCGTGGAACGTGTCGCCGTTGTCGAGGGCGAGCACCGCGCCGCCCGTCTCGTTGCGGACGTGATCGAACAGGCCGGCGATCCTAGCGAGGCCGCCGAGTTCGGTGAGCGTCCAGGTTCCGTCGGGCCGCACGAGTTCCGGGTGCGGCAGCGTGTAGCCGTGCAGGTCGTTCAGCTGGAGGATCGAGAGCGATCGCCGCATGCTGGCTCCTCCCGATGGGGGGCGATCAGCGGTTGGCCAACCGCCCGAGCGTCGTCTCGAGCGAACGCTGCATCTTGCCGGCGGCGCCCTCGAGGGCATCCTCGACCGTCGCCGCCTCGTGGGTCACCGCGGTGGGCTTGAGTCCTTCGACCCGCGCCTCCATGAGGCAGCGCATGTCACGAGGGCCGGACTTCTTGTCGCTGTTCTGGTCGCTGAGGTGGACCTCCACCCGGCTGATGCGCGCGCTGAACCGCTCCAGCGCGCCTCTGACCACGCTCTCCGCCAGTTCGATCATCGCCTCGTCGCCGTCGATGTTGCGGTCGGTGTTGATCTGGACCTGCATGCTGCCATCCTCCCGTCGCGGGCGGTGCCGCGACCCACGCGTCAGTAGCGGTACGTTGCGGCGATCCCCGTGTCCGTGGGCATCCGATCGGTGGGGACGATGACGACGTCGCCACCCATCTGCAGGGCCAACATCGCCAAGTCGTCGAGCGCGTCGTCCACCGTGGGGTCGTCCAGGTCGCGCACGGCCATCTCGCCGGTCGCACGATCGATCCGCCCTGGGACCTCGCGGTCGGCTTCCACGAGCAGCCTGGAGACGCGGCCCTCGACGACCGCCTTGGCGACCTCAGCGGCGTCGTCGCCGCCGAGACCCCGGGACTTCGCGCTGCCGAACTCATCGGCCAGCTCGGCCAACCTGGCCAGGTACGTGGGTTCGACCACCTGCCAGGCGCGCTCACGGAGGTCGTCGAGCGACGTGGCGTCCGGGTTCACGTCGACGCTGTCGGCCACCAGGAACGGGTTGTGGCTCAATCCATGGAAGAGATCGTGGTGCTCCGGCAACGCGGCCAGGATCAGCGGTAGGGCAGACGGTCGCGAGTGGTGCTCGAGGACGGCGCGATCGACCGCGCGGAAGAACCGCTCCGCGTCGCTGTCGACCTCCTCGGCCTTGGCGCCGTGCCCGTGGTGCATGGCTCCCTGCCCCTTCCCGACGCCGCCGTAGGACGCGACCGTCTGGTGGGAATCGGTCAACTCGTCCCCGAGCGCGTCCGTGATGGTCCGCGGAACGCCCTCGGCCAGGTCGACCTCGGCCAAGGCGTCGCGGTTGCCCTCGAAGAGCTTCGCCTCGTGCCGGCTCAGACCGAGGACCTGGTAGCGGTCGGCCGACTGGAGGTGGCGCAGGAGCGGCTTGACATGGAAGGTGTCGGCCACGACGGCCAGCTCAGCCACGGTTCGTGGGAGCCGATAGGCGCGGAACACGCCCGGGGCGCCCAGCACGGCGAGGCCGTCGAGGGTGCGGTTCCAGAACTCGCGGTCCTCGCCCAATGCCAGGAAGGGCGCCAACCGTTCCTTGGCCTCGTGCTCAGGGTACCGCTGCTGCAGCGACGCCTCGAGCTCCTTGACGAGGTTGCGGTAGCGGATCCGGTCCTGTTGGTTGTCCGGATGGTGGCGATGGGTGGGCTGGTAGAGGGAGAGGCAGGGTGGCTCGCGGGTTTCGAGGAGCCCTTCGGTGTGGTCGTGGTGGAGCGTGCTCATGGTGCCTCCTTCGTCCTGGATCGACGGTGCTACAGGCGGATCGACGCCAACTGCGGCGATCTACGCGGCGTGCGGCGGAATCGAATGGGCTTGGCGCGTCGAGGTCTCGTGAGGTTGCACCCGGGTCCGGGTCGGTCGCCGAAACGGTCGCCGCGCCCGCCCTGAACGTCCGGCGAGGTCGGCGACCCCAAGCCCTGCGCGCGAACCCTGGTCCCCTGATGGCACGATACACGCCGGCTTCCGAGATCCGGCCGCAACTGCGTGGTCGCGATCCCCCGAGCCGGCGTGGCGAGCGCCGCGAACGTCGAGCTCCCGCCGGCGGCCAGGGTGAGCCGTGTCCCTCGCGCAAGCGCCCCCGAGCGGCTACGCTGCGCGCAACCATGGACATCGACCTGCGCGCCGTCGCCCCGCTCCTCCTGCTGGCCGCCGCGCTGGCGGTCTACGCGCTCGTCGACCTGGTGCGCGCGCCGGCGGTGCGGCACCTGCCGAAGTGGGCGTGGGCGCTCATCTGCGTGCTGTCGATGCCGCTCGGGCCGCTCGCCTACCTGACGCTCGGACGGGCGCCGCGTTGACGCTGCCCGCGCCGGCTGCCGGCGACGCGCCGCCGCTCGTCACGACCCGCGGTCTCGGCAAGGACTACGCCGGCGTGGTCGCCCTCGCCGACGTGGACCTGGTGGTGCCGCGTGGGTCGGTGTACGGCGTGGTGGGCCCCAACGGTGCCGGCAAGACGACGCTGCTGTCGATCCTCGTCGGCCTGAAGCAGCAGACCTCGGGCACCTTGGAGGTCGCGGTCGAGCGCGCGCGCATCGCGCTGGTCCCGGACACGCCCTCGTTCGAGCCGTGGCTGACGGCCCGCGAGGTGGTGGCGCTGGCGCGATCGCTCGTGGGCCTCGCACCCTCGGCGGAGGCGGTCGACGCCACGCTGCGGCGCACCGGCCTGGCCGACGCCGCGGACCGCGCCAGCGGCGGCTTCTCGCGCGGCATGCTGCAGCGGCTCGGCCTCGCGGCCGCGATGGCTGGGGAGCCGACACTGCTGGTCCTCGACGAACCCGCGGCCGCGCTCGACCCGGCCGGCCGGCGCGACGTGCTCGACCTCGTCTCCGACCTGCGAGGCGGCACCACGATCCTCTTCTCCAGCCACATCCTGACCGACGTCCAGCAGGTCTGCGACACGATCGGCATCCTCCGCGACGGGCGGCTCCTGTTCCAGGGGCCGACGCGCGACCTCCTCGCCGGCAAGGCCGCGCCCGCCTTCACGGTGCGCCTGCGGCCCCCGCTCGACGACGTGATCGGCGCGCTCGAGGCGGCGCCGTGGGTGCACCTCGTCGAGCGGGCCGGGCTCGAGCGGTTGCGGGTCACGGTCGCGTCGACCGACGCCGCCGAGACCGAGCTCGTGCGCACCCTCGCCGACGCGGGTGCGAGGGTCGTCGGCATCGCGCCCGCCGAGGTCGATCTCGAGCACGTGTTCCTGGAGTTGACCGGATGAACCTGTGGCGTCTCGAGTGGTTCCGGCTGCTGCGCACCCGCTCGTGGATCGCGCTCGCGGCCGTGTTCCTCTTCTTCGGCCTCCTCGGACCGATCAGCGCGCGCTACATGGAGCAGATCCTGCAGCGCTTCGCCGGCGACGTCTCCGTCGTCCTGCCGCCGCCGACCCCGGCCACCGGCCTCGAGCAGTACCTGGGCAACGTCATGCAGATCGGCCTGCTCGTCGTGCTCGCGGTCGCGGCCGGCGCCCTGGCCTTCGATCAGCCGGTCGAGCGCGCCGCCTTCTACCGCTCGCGGGTCAGCCGCGTCTGGACGCTCCTCGCGCCGCGCTACGTGGTGGTGACGCTGGCGACCGTGGCCGCCTTCGTGCTGGGGACGCTGGGCGCCTGGTACGAGACGGTCGTCCTCCTCGGCGAGCTGCCGGTCGGCGCGATGCTGCTCGGCATGCTGCTGACGTCGCTCTACCTGGCCTTCGCGGTCGCGGTCACCGCCGCCGCTTCCTCGTTCGCGCGCGCGCCGCTGGCGATCGTGCCGCTGGCCGCCGGGGTCCTCATCGCGGTGCCGCTCCTCGGCCTGATCGGCGCGCTCCGCGACTGGCTCCCGAGCGTCCTGCTCGGCTCGCTGGTGGGGCTCGTCGTCGGGGTGCCGCCGGTCGAGTACCTGCGGCCCGCGCTCGTGACGCTCGTGGCCGCGGCGGTCCTGCTGTGGCTCGCCGCTTCGCGGCTCCAGCGTCGGGAGCTGTGAGGGTCCGTAGGGTGTAGGCCCCGCGGGTCGAGTACCAGCTCCATCGCGAGAACGGCCGGCCTCGAGGTGGGCCGCGGCGGTGCGTCACCGCCGTGGGCGATTCGCTACCACTTCAGGGGCAGATGAGTTCGAGGGTGGGGTAGTACGTGCGGTAGCGCTTCGCGTCCCGCGTCAGCAGCGGCAACCCGTCGATCGCGGCGTGGGCGCCGATGTAGAAGTCCGGCAGCGGCGAGGTCCGGCTGCCCTGCGCACGGCGGTAGCGCACGAACGCCTTGCCCGCCAGGAAGCCGGCCTCCCAAGGCAGTTCCAGGCGGGTGAACGCGTCTGGGGGCAGTGCGGCGTCTAGCTCCTCGATCCGCGCGAACCCGACCGAGACCTCTGCGTAGACGATGGGGTTGATGCACAGTTCGGCCTTGGCTGCGCAGGCGTCGAGTCGTTCGGCCGACCAGGCGTACCACTTGGGGTCGTCGGTGAGTACGTCCAGGAGGACGTTCGCGTCCACCAGGACGCGGTTCATTCGCCGCGCGTCAGCCGCATGATCTCGTCGGTGCTCATGCGCGTCGTGGCGCGACCACGCAGGCGCGCGGCGAAACTGCCGACCCGCAGCTGCGCTGGGTGCGCGAGGACGGCGTCGGCCTCGCGGACGGCCGCTTCACGTACGAAGGCGGCGACGGAGACACCAGCCAGCGCGGCCGCTTGGCGCACGCGGTCCTTGTCGGTGGTGCTCAGGCGCAGGTCGAGACGGTCGGCCGTGGCAGGCATCGACATCCTCCTTGTACGGGATCATACCGTACGTGTGCCCCCTCCTCAACCGTGCCCAACGCGCGAACGCCCGCGAGGCCGTCAACAGGGTGCGATGGTGACGCCCGTGTCGACACTCGAAGACGGCGTGGAGCGCCTGAGGCCGATGGCCGCTGACATCCGGGAGTTGGGTGCGGTCGTGGTGATCAGGTCGAGTCCTCCCATGCCGTGCGGCCACGCCACCGACGCTATTGCCGTCGCCTGCGGGTGGTCGTCGCGCGATTGGTCGAGCTCGGCGGACCTTGCGTTGGCCTGGAGACGCTCGACGCTCGTGCAGCCAACGATGACGTAGTAGACGGCGGGATGCTGCAGGCAGCAGGCCAGTGCCCGGGATGCCATGTCGACCCCCGTCGGCCGAAGGTTCGGCCACCCTTCGAGCCACGTCCTGACCGACGTCCAGCAGGTCTGCAACACGATCGACATCCTGCGCGGCGGTCGGCTCCTGTTCCAGGGCCCGACGCGCGACTTCCTCGCCGATGCGCGGGCCAGGGTCGTCGGCATCGCCCCCGCCGAGGTCGATCCCGGGCGCGTCGCCTTCTACCGCTCGCGCGTACGGCGCGTGTGGGCGTTCCTGGCGCCGCGGCACGTGGTCGTGACGCTGGCGACGGTCGCCGCCTTCGTGCTGGGGACGCTGGGCGCCTGGTACGAGACGGTCGTGCTCCTCGGCCTCGTCAACGCGGTAGCCACACCGACACCGACCGGCCGCGGCAGCGGAACTCGGCCCAACCCGCGTCGTCGGTGACGATGGCTTCCTCGACGTGCTCGGTGACGTCGATGTAGGTGGTGTTCGGCGCACCGACCCGCATCCGCTTGGCGGCGTCGTGGGCGTTGCTCAGCAGCACGGCCAACCCTCCGGGGTGCTCCTCGGTGCCGTCTCGCGTCCAACCGATGCTGTGCGGGTCGTCGAAGTGGTCGTGCTGGTCACCGAAGGCGTGGCTGCGACGCGCCTGCAGGCAGCGGTCGATCATCCAGCGATGGCTCGCCATCACGATCTCGTGCTCCTGACCGTCGGCGCCCACGTCGGTGTAGGTCGCGCCGTAGTAGTCGGGGTGGAACACGCACGGGTAGCCCCCACGCCGCAGCAGGATCGCCGCGTACGCCAGTGGGATGAACCACGCTTCCACCACCGACTCGAGCGACTGCAGCGGCTGCGTGTCGTGGTTGCTCACCAGCGTCACGGCGAGGTCGGGGTGGTCCTTGACGAGGCTGCGGTCGAATAGGGTCCGCAGGTCGAAGCCCTCGCCCGCGCGGCTCGCCTCCGCGAAGGCGTAGTGCAGGCCGGCGTCGAACAGCATCATGCTGCCGTCGGTCGTGCCGAGGAAGTGCTTCAGCGCGTCGCCGACGGCCGACCAGTACTCGCCGACGGCGAACAAGGGGCGAGCGCTGCGTTGCCTCAGGTGCTCGAGCCACTCGACGAAGAAGCCGGCCTCGACGTGCTTGACGGCGTCGAAGCGGAACCCGTCGACGCCCGTCGTCTCCAGGTACCACTCGCCCCAGTGCCGCAGCTCCTTGCGCACGTCGGGGTCGTCGATGTCGAGGTTGCACCCCATCAGGTAGTCGAAGTTGCCCTTCTCGAGGTCGACGTTCTCGTGGAAGCGTTTGCCCTCGAAGAGGTACACGGCGGGCGTGCCGTCCGCGAGCGCGTTGGCGTCGGTGGCGTTGAAGTGCCACCAGTGCCACTCGAGCTCCGAGTAGGCGCCGCGGCGGCCGGGGAAGGCGAAGTGGGTCCAGGCCTTGATCGTCTGCAGGTCGCCGATCGGGCGGTGGCGGTCGTCGGGGTCGAACGGGGTGGCCCGAAACTCCTCCTCGTGATCGCCGCCGAGCTTGTGGTTGATGACGACGTCGGCGTAGACCTGGATCGAGGCCGCGTGCGCGGCCTCGATCGCCTGCAGGTACTCGTCGCGGGTGCCGTACTTGGTCCGCACCGTGCCCTTCTGGTCGAACTCGCCCAGGTCGAACAGGTCGTACACGCCGTAGCCGGTGTCGTAGCCGCCGGCCGCCCCCTTGTAGGCGGGGGGCAGCCAGACCGAGGTGACGCCGGCCGCGGCCAGGGCCGCCGCCTCCCGCGTGAGCTGCTGCCACAGGGAGCCATCGGCCGGCGTGTACCAGTGGAAGTACTGCATCATCACGCCGTTGAACTCCATCATCGCCCCCACTGTGACACGCGTTTCCGCACCGGGCCCGAGCAGGCGCCCTCGAGGTCGACCGTCCCGCCGCCGGCCGTGGTGTCTCCTGGGCGCGCGCCATGTGCGCTCCTCTGCGGGGTACCCGGCAGCGGCGACGTGCGGTTGCCCTTCTCGCGGCGGTGTCGACGGGGCGCGTGGTGGGCGTCGAGACGTTCGGGTTCCGGGGACCGTCACCCCTCGGCGGGCGTCGCGAGCGAGACGCCGATGGAGCCGTAGGTCGGCCTCGCCCTGGCGTCCCGGGTGAGGAGCGGCCGGGCGTGGTGCCTCGCTGCTGCGCCCACGAGGGCGTCGTAGACCGACCCTCCGGCGATCCCCAGCCTGGCGAACTCCGCACCGAGCGCGGCGGTTGCCGATTCGCTCAGGAACGCGCTGGCCGGGAAGTTGTGGGCGAGCAGCCGCGCGGCGTCGGCCGGTGAGCGACGGAGCTCGCCGGGGAGTCGGGTCAGCACGGAGTAGGTCTCGAACCAGGCGTGGCCAGCGAGCCCGAGCCGGTGCCCACGCACGGCCGCAACCGTGGCGGCGTGGGCGTCGTGATCCTCCAGGACGAGCGCGATCGCGGCACTCGTGTCGAGGAGCACGGTCGGTCGCGCGTCAGTCCCGGTAGCGGTCGGCATCGATCAGCTCGTGGACGCGCGTGTCGTCGATCGCGATCCCGGCGCGGGGGATGACCAGCAGGTCGCCTTCCTCCCGGAGTCGGCTGCCGGCCACGGGGCGAATACGGAGATCGGAGCCGTCGATGTCGATCTCGACCGTGCCGCCGCCCGCCAGGCCGATGCGTTCGCGCAGTGGTCGAGGGATGACCAACCGGCCGACCTTGTCGATGGTTGCTTTCATGGCAATGAGCATACCAGGCACGGGCGCCAGGACGCCAGCCGCACCTCCGTTGCGATGATGGGTCGAAACCGCCGGCGGAATACCCACTGGCGTTGCGTTGCGTGCCGAGACGGTCTCGTCCCGCGGCGGTGGCGCGATGCCACCCGCGGGTGTCAGCATGGGCGGAGACCGATCGCCGACTCGGCATCCCTGATCGGAGTGTGACCATGAACCGAGGTTCTCCCCTCCTGGGCAAGCATGCGCTCGTCACCGGTGGCGGCACCGGCATCGGGCTCGCCATCGCCCGCGCGATGGCCGAAGCGGGCGCGCAGGTCACCGTGTCCGGGCGCCGCGAGGACGTGCTGGCCGCGGCCGTCGAGGCCCTCGGTGCACCCGCGCGTTACGTCGTCGGCGACGTGGCCGACCTGGCGAGCACACCCGAACTCGTGGCGCGTGTCGCGGAGCGCGCGCCGATCGACGTGCTGGTCAACAACGCCGGACGCCACCAGCGCAAGCCCGCGCTCGAGACCAGCGACGCCGACTTCGCCGAGGTCATCGCCACCAACCTCCACGGCACCTTCGGGCTGACGCGGGAGGTGGCGAGGACGATGGTGGGCCGTGGCGCCGGTAGCATCATCGTCGTCACCTCGATGGCCGCCCTGTTCGGGATCCCCGGCGTCTCGGCCTACACCGCGTCCAAGAGCGCGCTCGACGGTCTCGTGCGGCAGCTGGCCGTCGAGTTCTCGCCCCACCGGGTGCGCGTCAACGCCATCGCGCCCGGCTTCATCGAGACGGACATGAACCGCGGCATCTTCCAGCGCGATCCGGCCCGACTCGAGCGCATCCTCGCCCGCACGCCGCTCGGGCGCCTCGGCGACCCAGCCGACGTGGCCGAGGCCGCGGTCTTCCTGGCCTCGGACGCCGCCAGCTTCGTCACGGGCGCCTGCCTCCCCGTCGACGGCGGCGCCTCGATCGGCTTCTAGCACCATCGCACGCTTCCTGGAGTCGCCCATGCCCACGGGGATCAAGCTCGGATTCGGCTTCTACCACCACATGCTCACCGCGGAGAACTACCGCTTCGCCCGCCAATGCGGTGCGACGCATGCGGTCGTCCACCTGGTCGACTACTTCGGGCACGCCCGCGAAGGCGATGGCGGCCAGCAGAGCGCGGGTGCCAACCAGCCGCTCGGCGGCGACCGCGGCTGGGGCCGCGCCGGAGGCAGTGACGACCGCTGGACCCTGCCGGCCCTGCGGCGCCTGGTGTCCGACATGGCGGCCGAAGGGCTCGAGGTCGCCGCGATCGAGAACTTCGACCCTGCGCACTGGTACGACGTCTTGCTCGACGGCCCACGCAAGCGCGAGCAGCTGGACCGGCTGAAGCAGATCATCCGCGATCTCGGCGCGGCCGGCATCCCGGTCATGGGCTACAACTTCAGCCTTGCTGGCGTCGCCAGCCGCATCAGCGGCCCGTTCGCGCGTGGCGGCGCCGTGTCGGTCGGGATGGACGGTGTCGACGACACGCCCATGCCCAATGGCATGGTCTGGAACATGGTCTGGGACGAGGACGCCGAGCCCGGGGTGGTGCCGACCATCACCCACGACCAGCTGTGGGCCCGGCTGGGCGAGTTCCTGGCCGAGCTGGTGCCGGTGGCGGAGGAGGCAGGCGTACGGCTGGCGGCGCACCCCGACGATCCGCCGGCGCCGTACGTTCGCGCCCAGCCGCGGCTCGTGTACCAGCCGCAGCTCTACCGCCGGCTCCTCGACCTGCAGCCGAGCCGCGCCAACGCGCTGGAGTTCTGCCTCGGTTCGCTGGCCGAGATGACGGACGGCGACGTTCATGCGGTCACGGAGGAGCACGCCGCCGCCGGCGACATCGCCTACGTCCACTTCCGCAACGTCGTCGGCAAGGTGCCGCGCTACCACGAAGTCTTCGTCGACGAGGGCGACATCGACATGGCCCGCATCGTGGAGATCTTGGTGCGCAACGGTTACGACGGTGTGATCATCCCGGACCACACGCCGCTCATGGCAGGACCGGCGGGCTGGCACGCCGGCATGGCCTATGCCATGGGCTACATGCGGGCCCTGATCCAGCAGGCCGAGGGCCGGCGCGAGGTGGCTCCTACCCCTTGACGGAACCCGCGGTCAGGCTGCGCACCATGTGCTTCTCGAAGATGAGGAAGAAGATGACGATCGGCATGGCGGCGAGCACGGTGAAGGCGTTGATGGCGCCCCAATGGCGCACCCCGAAGAACTCGAACACCTGGTAGTGGGCGACCGGTACCGTCCGCATCGCGTCCGTGTCGACGAACGTGAACGCGAGGATGAACTCGTTCCACGACCTGAGGAACGTGAAGAGCGCGACCGCGACCACGCCCGGTAGTGTGAGCGGGATGATGATGCGCCACAGCGCGCCGAAGCGCGAGCAGCCGTCGATCATCGCGGCCTCCTCGAGCTCCTTGGGGATGGCCTGGAAGAAGCCGATGAGGATCCAGATGCCGATCGGGAGCGCGTCCGCCGCGTACGGCAGGATCAGCGCCGTGTACGTGTTGAGCATCTCGAGTTCGGCCCACAGCTGGTAGAGAGGCACGACGCGCGTGATGCTGGGGATGATCCTGGGTACCAGCACGAGGAGCAGCAGGAACGCCCGCATGGGGAACTTGAAACGCGCGAAGGCGTACGCGCCGAAGAGCGCCAGGACGACGGTGATCACCACACTGACCGCGGTGACGATGCCCGAGTTGAGGAAGTAGCGGAGGAAGTTGTCGCCCTCCAGGATGACCTGGTAGTTCGCGAGGGTCGGCCGCAGCGGCAAGATCGTCGGCGGGAACGAGTAGATCTCGTCGAGGGCCTTGAACGACGACGACACGGCCCAGATCATGGGCCCGACGGCCCAGGCGACGGCCACGAACGTCGCGAGGTTCAGCAGGGTGTTCCGCCAGAAGCGCGGTCTGCGCAGGAAGCTCACGGCGCACCCCCCTAATCGTCGGTGCGCAGCACGCGCATGTAGGTGAGACTCAAGACGACGTTCACGGCGAAGAGCAGCACGGCCATCGTCGACCCGCGGCTGAACTGGAAGTTGCCGAAGGCCGCGTCGTACATGTACAGGGCGACGACCTCGGTCGCCCGGCCCGGCCCGCCGCCGGTGAGGGAGAAGATGATGCCGAACTGGTTGACGCAGGCGAAGCTCAGGTAGATCAAGGTGATGAGCATCTGCGGCTTGATGTTCGGGAGGGTGATGTAGCGGAAGGTGTGCCAGAAGTTGGCCCCATCGACGCGGGCGGCCTCGTAGAAGCTCTTGTCGACGCTCTGGAGGCCAGCCAGCAGGATGAGGATCGCGAACGGCGTCAGCCTCCAGGTCTCGGCGAGGATGACGGAGAACATGGCCCAGTTGGGGTCGCTCAACCAGCGCACGGGGTCGATGGATACGACGGCCAGCATGGCGTTGATCACCCCGAGGTCCGGAGCGAACAGCCAGCGCCAGGTGATACCCACGGTGACTTCCGAGACGATGAACGGCAGGATGACCAGCGCCCGCAGCACGGCGAAGCCACGGAGCTCGCGGTTGAGCAGGAGCGACGTGGCCATGCCCAGCACGAAGCTCATGGTCATGGTGCCGGCGACGAAGATGAACGTGAGCCGCAGGCTGCTCCAGAACTGCGGGCTGTTGAACACGGTGACGTAGTTCTGGAGGCCGACGAACGGGGTGCCCGGACGCAGCAGGTCGACGCGGTACAGGCTCTGGACGAAGGCGTACACGAGCGGGATGCCGAGCATCGTCAGAATCACGATCAGCCCGGGGAGGATCAGCAGGTACGAGAAGCGCCAGGCTGCGGGCTTGTCGTACACGCCGTCGCGTACGAGCTGCTGCACCCGTGCCGCGAACGGCAGACGTGGGCTACCGGAGAGTTGGGACATCGCTGCGGCCTGTACCCCGTTCGTTGGGTGGGCGTGTGTGGGGGTTGGGGCCACGGCCCCAACCCCCACAGCGTTGCGTGGAGGCGTGACTCAGTCGGTGATCTCGCGCAGGCGCGCGGCCAGCTCCGCGGCCACCGCGGCGGGATCGGCGTCCGGGTTCGACAGCACTTCCTGCAGCGCCAACTGGATGGCGCCCGACATCTCGCCGTACAGCGCATGCGAAGGCATCGGCTCCGACACGGGGATGTCGGCGAGGATGAACTCGGTCCACGGCTTGGCCTCGAGGTACTCGGGCATCTCGTACACGGACTTGCGCACCGACTCCATGTACGGGGCGTTGAAGATCATGCTGTTGTCGGCGTTCGCGAGGTAACGCACGAACGCGGCCGCCTCGTCCTTGTGTGCGCTCTGCGCATGCACGGCCCAACTGAACGAGGTCGCGACGTTCCGCGGCTCCACGTCGAGGGAGGGCCGCGGGATGTGCGTCATGAGGAAGTCGCCGTAGGGAACCCCGGCGCTCTGAACTGCGGGGGCGATGTGCGAGCCGATGATGGCCATGGCGGCCTGGCCACCCATGAAGGCGCCGCGCGCCTCGGAGCTGCCGTAGGTGTGGGTCTCGGGCGACATGATGCCGTGCACGTGCACCATGTCCTGCAGCAGCTTCAGCGCCTGTACGCCGGCCTCGCTGTCGACCTGGGGCACGCCGTCGACGATCTGCCCGCCGAACGAGGCGAAGATCGGGAGCCAGCCTTGGACGCTGCCGTCGTCGCGCTTGCCGCGGATGCTCAGGCCCCAGCGCCCGTCACCGGTCAAGGCCTTGCCGGCCTCGATGACGTCGTCCCACGTCTGGGGCTCGCTGAGGCCGGCCTCCTCGAACCAGTCGGCGCGGTAGTACAGGGCCCGGCCCATGTGGGCGAAGGGCACGGTGTACTGCACGCCCTCGAACTGCCCGAAGGCCCAGGCGGCTTCGAAGATGTCGTCCCGGTCCGCCTGCGGCCAGGTGGCGACGTAATCGTCCAATGGGGCGAGGTGCCCGAGTGCGGCGAGCACCGCGATCCACGGGAAGTCGAGGACGACCACGTCGGGAGCGCGCCGCGCGGCGGCCGACAGGATCAGCTGGTTGAGCGTGTGCTCCCAGGGCACGACCTCGTAGTTGATCCGTACGTTGGGGTTCTCGGCGTACCAGCCCTCGAGGGGCATGCGGTAGTTCTCGCGCACCAACCAGACCTTGAGCTCGACGTCCTGGGCCTGTGCCATCGTGAACAGGCCGGCGGTGGCGACGAGCGCGGCGAAGAAGAACGTGCGGAAGTTGCGTCCGAATCTTGGCATCGTGGTCCTTTCGGGCCCATGCGGGGCTTCGACCCAACCGGGCCTCGGCGGGTCGTGAGCGCGTTGTCAGCGGTTCAAGGGCCGCCCGAACGACCACCCCCCTTCCGATCGCGGCGCAGGCCGACGTGAGGGCGCGCGATCGTGCGCGGCGTCACCACGTGGGGCATGGCCCACGCGGCGCCCGTGAAAAGCGGGTCGTGTGGCCAGCGGCGCACGTATCGAGTCCTGACCGAGCCGCACGCAAGACCGTGCGTGAGGTGTCGTCGAGGTCCGCCACCAGGCTGCTGCGTCTCGGCCCCCTCCAACCGGAGCACGCCCCACGTGACCGTGGGCGGCTCATCGATGAGTCTCGTTCTGTACGGCAAAAATACGGGCCATGCCACAGGCATGTCAAGGGTGGTGCCGCAGAGGTGGGTATCGATCGACTGGCGCCGACAACCCGCTGAGTCTTGGGTCCGTCACGCTGGCGAGCAAGGGCAGCCCGCCGAGACGACGGGTCGGACGGTCGACGGTGGCGCCGTGGCGGGAGCGGTTTCGCGAGGAGGGGCTGGCGGGGTTGGGCGGCGTTCGTCCCGGGCGCGGTCGCAAGCCGACGATCGCTTTCGAGCCGGGCGAACCCACGCTGGCCGTTCGCTGCGTCGAAGGGAACGGTGAAGCGCAGATCGCCGAGCGGAATCCGGTCCGACCCAGCTGCGCGACCGGGCTGCTAAGCGAGGAGGTCATGCGCACCGCCGAGGAGGCCTGGTAGGCGCGGCTGCTTCCTGGCACGTCGGGTGCGCGGTCGAGTCGACTGCGCCCCGTAGGCTCCGTACGTCTTTTCCGGCCTGGCCCGAATCCACGAAGCCGCGGCCGCACCAAGCCACCGTGTGTATCGCGGCGGACGCCTCGAGCGGCTCACTGGGCGCAGACTGAACGCACATCATCGACGCTGTGAACAGCGCTCGGCCCGCTTGGGGTCGTCCGTGTCGATGCTGCCAATGGTGCTCGGCGGCAGCATCGGGGTCGCGGCAAGTTAGCAAGATCGCCGGCGCTCCAACTACTCGCTCGAATCTGCCCCCGCGCGGCGCACAAGGAGGGGGCTCGTCATGGTCAAGGCGTACATCATCGGTGGCGTCGTGGGTGCCATCCTCGTCATCATCATCGGCTTCGTTTGGGGCGGTTGGGTCATCCAGTCGACGTCCGAGCGGTTGGGCGCCGACCGTGTCGAGGCCGCACTCGTCAGCGCCCTGACCCCGATCTGCGTCGACCGTGCCGTGGAGGAGCCAGAGCGCTTCGACGAGCTCGCCGAGATCACCAGCGCGTTCGCGCGCAGGAGCTTCGTCGAGGAGGCTGGCTGGGCCACACCCCCAGACGGCCACTCACCCCATCGAGGCATCGCCACGGCCTGCGCGGCCGCCCTCGACGTGGCGGCGCGATCGCGGCCGTGAGACGCGATCGGGGCTCTGCGGGTTGAGCGCTAGCCGCAAGATGGGCCGGCACGAGGCGCGATGGCGCGTGGAGCCGGCGCGGGCGTGGTTCGACGCACTGGTCGACCTGGTGCGCGCGCCGGCTGGCGGCGACGGGTCGCCGCTCGTCACGACCCGGGGTCTCGGCAAGGACGATGGCGGTGTGGTCGCCCTCGCCGGCGTCGACCTCGTGGTGCCGCTCCGGACCCTCCTACGGCCGGATCTCGAACAGGATGCCGGAGCGCCGGCGGCCGGTCGGGGCCGAGGTCCGGAACACGCGGTCGCCGGTGGACCCGGCCGTCTCGATCTGCTGGAAGGCGCCACCCGTGGACATCGAGACCTGCGTCTTCCAGGCCAGCGCCATGCCGGTCGGGGCGACGACCTCCAGCCCGCCCCCGGCGTACGCGACCGCGCCGACGAGCAGCGCTCTGTTCCCCACCCTGATCGCCGGCACCCTCACGATGCTGTCGCCGGAGTCCATGGCGAAGTAGGTCGACGTGTCCCCGATCGGATCCGTGGCGCCCTGGCCGGTCACCCGCAGTGAGCGCACCGCGTAGTCGACCACCGTGTCGCCGAGAGCGACGGCGATCTCGTCCGGGGGGCGTCCGCTGACGATCCGGTACCAGGCGCTGATCTGCAGCGCCGCCTCGGCCGGGGTGCGGACGATCACCTCGAACCCGGGGACCTGATGGTTCGCCGGGCGGCCGCTCACGACCACGACCAGCACCAGGTCGCCGTCCGCGAGGCGCAGCGGCCAGGGCACGGACGCCGCGGTGCCCTGGCCGCTGGCGTCGCCCTGGCCCCTCGTCTGGAGGACGGGGGCGTTCGGCAGCGGCGGAACGGGCTCCACCCGGTAGGCCTGGTCGGCGGACTGCCCGGAGGCGTCGCGCACGGTGACGGTTCCCCCGAACGGGTTCGTCGTGCTGGGGGTGCCGCCCAGCTCCCCGATGGCGGCGTCGAACGTGATGCCCGCGGGCAGGGGGTCGCCGGTGCGCTCGAAGGCGTAGGGGGCGAGGCCGCCGCCGACCTGGGCGACGAACGCGAACTCCTCGCCGACGAGTGGCGCACTGGTCCCGAACCCCGAAAGCGTGAGCGGCGCGACGAACTCGAACGCCGCCGCGGGGGCGAGGGCCACGCTGCCGGCGCGGACCGTGACGGCGTGGCTGCCGGCGGCCGTGGCGGTGAAGGTGAAGGCGGCGGTGCCGTCCGCCGCGGTCGTTGCGACGCCGAGTTCGGGCGTCACGGACCAGGCGCCGGTCGCCGGTTCGAGCGTGACGCCGATGCCGCCGAGGGGCTCGGAGGCCGCGTCGCGGACCGTGGCGGTGACCACGACGGTCGACGTGCCGTCGGCGACCTGCACGGTCGGCGCCACCGAGACGGTGGACGTCGCGGCCGAGGGGGCAGCGGCCGGGGCGACCGGCTCCACGCGGTACGCCTGCGTGGCGGACTGGCCGGAGGCGTCGCGCACGGTCACCGCGCCCTCGAAGGGCGTCGCCCCGGCCACGCTACCGGTCAGCCTCCCGGTGGCCGCGTCGAAGGTGAAGCCGGCGGGCAAGGCGTCGCCCGACCGCTCGAAGGTGAAGGGGGCCAGGCCGCCGGTCACGCGGGCGGTGAAGGTGACCGCGTCGCCGATCGTCGGGGTCCTCAGGCCGTACCCGGCGAGCGCCAGCGGCGCGGCGAAGGTGAACTCGACGGTGGGACCGACGGCGATGGTGCCGGCGCGGAAGTGGACGGCGTGGCTGCCGGCGGCCGTGGCGGTGAAGGTGAAGGCGGCCGTGCCGTCGGTGGCGGTGGTGGCGGTGCCCGAGGCCGGTTCGAGCGTCCACGGTCCCGAGCCCGGTTCGAGCGTGAGGTCGATGCCGTCCAGGGCCTGCCCCACGGCGTTCCGGACCGTCACCGTGACGACGATCTCGGAGGCACCGTCCGCGACCTGCACGCTCGGTGCCACCACGACGGTGGACGCAGCGGTGGACGGGTTGCGGTCGCTGACGGGCTGCCCATCGTCGCCGGGCGGCCCATCGCCGCCGGCGCAGGCGGCCACCAGGAGGAGGAGAAGCAGGAGGGCAAGGAGGCGTCGGGCCACGTCGGGCTCCCTTCCGGACCAGCGTGGCGCGTCGCTCCGTGCGACAGGAACGCCCTGTGGCCCGCGTCGTTCTCTCCCGCGAGCTTACGGAGGGCCGCGTCACACGCGCGTCACGGTCCCGCGTGGGCGTGGGCGCGGGACTCGCTACGCGTCGGCACTCGCCAGCGCGTGGCCGTCGGCATGGTCATCGAACACGAGGACGGTGGCCCTTTTCGGGTTCGTGACGCCACACTGGCGAAGTACGAGCGCCTGCGCCCCGCCTTGCAGAGCGAGCTGGGCCTCCCGCCCTCTGCGGAGTCGGCGGCGCGCCACGATCTCCCGCTCGGGCCGACGGGCGAAGCGCACGGGCACGCCCGGTTCGAACCGGTCGTCCCGCCTCGGGTCGAACCGTGCCCGCCAGGAAGCCGGCCTCCCCATGCGGCGCCAGGCGGGTGAAGGCGTCGTGGGACAGGGCTTCATCGAGTTCTGCGATCCGCGCGAACCCGACCGAGACCTCGGCGTAGACGATGGGGATGGTGCCGAGCTCGGCCTTGGCCGCGCAGGCGTCGAGCCGTTCGGCCGACCAGGCGTACCACTGCGGATCGTCGGTCATCACGTCCAGGAGGACGTTCGCGTCCAACAGGACGCGGCTCCTCCGCCGCGTGTCAGGCGCATGTGGTCGGGCGCCACGCTCGCCGCGAACGCGCATGCGACGATGGGCGCATGCGTCTCCTCCAGCGCCTGATCGGTCTCGTCCGCCGCCCCATGGCCGAACGCGCCGCCCGTGGCAAAGGGCTCGAGCGGCTCGTCGCCGAGCTCGAGGCGTCGGCGACCACGATGGACGCCCGCCTGGCACGTGCGGGCGACACGCCCGGCAACCGCGACGCGATCGCCCACTGGGTGGGCATCGAGCGCTGGGGCCAGCGACGGCTGCGCGTCGCGCTCGGCGAGCCGTTCATCGAGGACGGGCATCGCCCCTACCGTCCCGACGAGGCCGCCGGGGTCGCGGCGCTGCGCCGGGCCTTCGCGGAGACGCGCGCCGAGACGGTCGCGCTGGCTCGGCGCCTCATCGAGGCGGGGGTCGATCCGGCCACCGTCGTGCGCCACAACGACCTCGGCGAGCTGACGGTCGCCGGCTGGTTGGCCTACCTGGTGCAGCACCCCGAACAGGAGTCGCGCGGGCGGCTGCGCGGGTAAGCGACGCGGTCGCCCGCATCGCGCCACCAGGACGACGCGCCCGGACGTGAGCCCGCTCGACCTGCCCGCCATGCGCGAGCACCTGCTGCGCGACCGCGACGGCGACGGCTTCCCGGACGCGCTGTGCGCGCCCGTGTGGATCGCGGGCGGAGGCGGGCTCGCAGATGTCGACGCGGGGGTGGCCGCGGCGGCCGAGTTCCTCGCACGCCTCGCCGAGCGGGCGATGCTGCTCGAGGTCGACGTCCGCGTCTGGGACGCGTCCGGCTGCGGCTTCGCCGTCGGGGCACGGCCCCCGATCGCGCCGCCCGAGCCGGGCGCCGCGCTGCGCCTCACCCCCGACGGCGTGGTCGTGCACGCGGTCGTTGCCGATGACCTTCGCGCGATGGTTGGGGCGGCGATCGGGAGCGCGCGCAGCGTGACCGCTGTGGCCGGCGCCGCCGCCGACGCCCCCGATGCCGTCGGCGGCAGGACCGGCACCCCTGGGACCGCCGCCCCTGGGACCGCCGCCCCTGGGACCGCCGCCCACGGGACCGCCGCCGGCCCGCCCGCGGTCCGCGCGATGGGCCTGGACTCGCTGCTGCACGGCGACGACGGCCACGCCGGCGCCACGCCCTACGACGGCAGCCGCGACCACCCGGAGCGCTTCGTCG
>JAHYJQ010000029.1 GCA_019429025.1 Trueperaceae bacterium
GACCTCGACGAGCTGCTCGCGAGCGACGCCGAGGCCGTCATCGTCGCCAGCCCCAACGACCTGCACGCGCGCCAGGCCCTGCGCGCGCTCGCGGCCGGCAAGCACGTGCTGGTCGAGAAGCCGATGGCCATCACGCGCGCCGACGCCCGCGCGCTGGCCGACGCCGCGCGCTCCAGCGACCGGGTGGTCGCCGTCGGGCACGAGATGCGCGTGTTCGCCCTGTTCGCGCGCGTCCGCGCCCTGATCGACGAGGGCCGGCTCGGCGAGCCGCTGCACCTCAAGCTCGACCTCTGGCGGCGGCCGCACAGCACCGGCACCGGCGGCTGGAAGACCGATCCCGCGCGGCTCGGCTCCACCATCCTGGAGGAAAGCGTCCACTACCTCGACCTGGCGCGCTGGTACCTGGGCGATCCGCGCGAGGTGCTCGCGTGGTCGTCGTCGCGCCCCGAGCACCGTGGCTGGTTCGAGAACCTCGACGTCCGCCTGCGCTTCGACCCCGCCGCCGACGGCGGCGACCGCTGGGCGCTGGTCACCAGCTCGATCGCTGCGGCCGGCCACCACATCGACCTCAAGCTCGTCGGCGCCGAGGCCTCCGTCCACGGGTCGTGGCACGGCGCGATGGACCTCGACCCCGAGCCCTGGGTCCGCCTGGTGCTGCACCACGCAGGCGGCGACGAGGACCAGGGCGTCCCGCAGGCGACCGGCCACGCGTACGACGTCGTCCACCAGACGCGCGCCTTCGTGGACGCCGTCCGCCACGGTCGGACGGTCCCGGCGTCCGCCGAGGACGGCCGCGCGGCCGTCGAGCTGTGCCTGGCGGTGGCGGACGCGCTGCGGTCGGGCGATCCCGTCGCGCTCGAGCGCTGACGCCGCTCGCGGGGGACGCCGGCGCCCGCGCGAACCGGAGGGGTGGGGCTAGCCGACCGGCGTGCGCAGCGGCTCGCCGCGCAGGGCCCGCAGGATCTCGTCGGCGACGTGCAGCGACGCGCGGGTGTTGGACTCGACCGTGATGCCGGCGACGTGCGGCGTGAGCAGCAGCCGCGGCGCGTCGGCGAGCGGGTCGTCCGGGCCCGGCGGCTCGTGCGCGCGGACGTCGAGCGCGGCGCCGCCCAGCCTGCCCTCGCGCAGGGCGTCCGCCAGCGCGGCCTCGTCGATCAGCCCGCCCCGCGAGGTGTTGACGAGCAGGGCGCCCGGCCGCATGCGCCGCAGGGCGTCGGCGTCGATCATGCCGCGGGTGCTCGGCACCAGCGGCACGTGCAGCGTCACGGCGTCGCTGCGCTCGAGCAGCTCGGGAACCGGCAGCAGCCGCGCCCCGAGCTCCTGCACCGCGAACGACGCGTCGTGGAGCACGGGATCGCTGGCGAGGACCTCGAGCCCGAAGGCGCGCGCGCGGCGG
The DNA here is from genome assembly GCA_019429025.1 of Trueperaceae bacterium. GTDB lineage: Bacteria > Deinococcota > Deinococci > Deinococcales > Trueperaceae > JAABTL01. The sequence goes on from JAHYJQ010000029.1 coordinate 1,397, forward strand.
GCGACGCGGGCACCGATGTCGCCCAGGCCCACCACGCCGAGCGTGCGACCGAGCGCCTCGTGGCCCATGAACGCGGGCCGGTCCCAGCCGCCGCCGCGGACGTGATCGGTGGCGCCCTCGAAGCGCCGCCACAGATGGAGCAGCGCACCCATGACGTACTCCGCGACGCTGGCGGCGTTGCTGCCCGGCGCCCAGCTGACGGCCACGCCCGCCTCGCGCAGCGCCGCGAGGTCGAGGTTGTCCAGGCCGACCCCCACGCGCCCGACGACCCGCAGCCGCGGCGCGGCGGCCAGGGCCTCGGCGTCGACGCGGCTCTGGTTACGCACCACCCAGGCCTCTGCCCCGCCGAGCGCCTCGAGCAGGCGCGGCCGATCGGCGAACAGCCGCGGGTCGTTCACCAGCTCGTGCCGCTCCGCGAGCCGCGCCAGCGCCGCCTCGTCGATCCACTCGGATACCACCACCACGGCCACGCGACACCTCCGTCGGTCCGATGCTACCGCGGGTGCCGGCGACCGGCGGCGGGGCGGGCCCGCGGCCGCGCCGGCGGCGACGTGCGGTCCGACCGGCATCCGGCGAGACGCCGCCCGGCGCCGCAGCGGGTAGGCTGACCCGAGTCTGTGCCGACGAGCCACGGGCGGCGACCCCGCCCCCGCCGCCGGCCCGCACCGGAGGTCCGCCCATGTACGCCGCCCTGCTGCACACCCACAACCTCACCCGCTGGATCGTGCTCATCGCCGCGCTGGTCGCGCTCGTGTGGGCCCTGCAGGGGTGGCTGGGCCGACGACCGTTCGAGAAGCGGCACCGCATCGCCAACCTGGTGTTCGTCGCCAGCCTGGACGTACAGCTGGTCCTGGGCGTCGCGCTGTACGCCGTCAGTCCGCGGGTACGTGCCGCCCTCTCCGACATGGGCGCGGCGATGGCAAACCACGAGCTGCGCTTCTTCGTCGTGGAGCACCTGTCGATCATGCTCGTCGCCGTCGTGCTGGCCCACGTCGGCGGCGCCCTGTCGCGGCGCGCGCCGGACGACCGCGGCAAGCACGGCCGCGCCCTGCTGTGGTTCGGGCTGTCCACGCTGGCGGTGCTGTTCGCCATCCCCTGGTGGCGCCCGCTCTTCCCCGGCATGGGGGCCTGATCGGCGGCTCGCCGCGGCCGGCATGCGTCCTGACGCGAATGCCCCCGCCCCAATGGGTTCGGACCCCGCGTGGGAGGCGCGAGGTCCGTGTTCGGAAGAGGGTGGGAGGCCTTGGGAGGAGACCTCGATCCACGCATTGAGTCTACGGATGCCCCCTGACGGGATTCTTACTCGCTGGTCACGGGGGGCCGTGACGCCGTGAGGGACACGCCGCACTACGCCTCGTGGGCGGAGGTGCCGGCGGGCCTGCGGCCCGAGAACGACCTGCGCTTCGCGGGCCTCGAGCCGCGCGGCGAGCCCGCCGCGTGGCTGCTGTTGGGCGACCGCGAGGTCGCCCTGTTCCGCGAGGCGGACGCCGTGCCGCGCGCGCCCAAGCCCCCGCCCGCGCGCGGCTCGGTCGACCCGTCGCGCTCCTCGGACCGCCCGCCCGGCAGCGCGGGCACCCGCGGGACGGGCGTGCGCCGCGACGTCGTCGTGCTACCGGGGACCGGGAGCCTGCGACGCGGGGTCGTGCGCGCGGACGCCGACCCGGCCACCACCACCGACGCGGCGCGGACGTGGATCCGCGAGCTGCTCAAGGACGACTTCCTGGTGCTGGACACCGAGACCACCGGGCTGGGTTACGGCGCCGAGGTCATCGAGATCGGCGTCATCGGGCCCGACGGGCGCGAGCGCCTGTCGTCGCTCGTCCGGCCGCGCGCCGGCCACGTCCCCGCGGCCGTCACGGCCATCCACGGGATCACCATGGACCACCTGCGGGGCGCCCCCACCTTCGCCGAGGTCTACGACGCGCTGCTCGAACTCGCCCGCGGCCGCCGCGTCGTCGCCTGGAACGCGCCGTTCGACGAGCGCATGGTGCGGCAGTCGGCCACCGCCTGGGGCCGCCGCGAGCGGCTCACGGGCTTCGAGTGCGCCATGCGGGCGTACGCGCTGGCCCGCGGGCTGCGCCAGGGGCGCGCGAAGCTCGAGCGCGCCGCCGCCGAGACCGGCGTGCTGACGGCCGGTCGCCAGTCGCACCGCTCCAGCGACGACGCCCGCCTGACCCTGCAGGTGCTCATGCGCGTCGCCGGGGGCCGCTGAACACGGCCCTAGACGCCGCGTCCTTCTCCTATCACGCCGTCACTCCACGGTGACGCTCTTCGCCAGGTTGCGCGGCTGATCGACGTCGCGGCCGAGCAGCACCGCCGTCTCGTACGCCAGCAGCTGCAGCGGGACGACGTTGACCACCGGCGACAGGAGCTCCTCCACGCGGGGCACGAAGACGACCTCGTCGGCGTGGTGGGCGATCGCCTCGTCGCCCTCGCTGGCGATGGCGATGACGAAGCCGTCGCGGGCGCGGACCTCCTGCAGGTTGGAGATCGTCTTCTCGTACTGCGCGGCCGCGGTCGCGATCGCCACCACCGGCACGCTCGTGTCGATGAGCGCGATGGGGCCGTGCTTCATCTCCCCCATCGGGTAGGCCTCGGCGTGCACGTAGGAGATCTCCTTGAGCTTGAGCGCCCCCTCGAACGCGGTCGCGACGTTGACGCCGCGGCCGAGGAAGAGCGCCGTGCGGGCCTCGGCCATGCGCGACGCCAGCTCGCGCACGCGCTCGCGCGTGCCGAGCGCCGCCTGGACGGCCTGCGGCAGCCCGCGCAACCCGTTCGTGAGCGCCTCCGCGCGCGCGTCCGACAGCCGGCCGCGGCCGTGGCCGAAGCGCACCGCCAGCAGCCCGAAGGCCGCGAGCATCGCGACGTACGCCTTGGTGCTCGCCACCCCGATCTCGGGCCCGGCGTGGACGTAGAGGACGTCGTCGACCTCGCGGGCGAGGCTCGACCCCTTGACGTTGAGGATCGCCAGCGTCCGGGCGCCGCGCCGCCGCGCCTCGCGCACGGCCTCCAGCGTGTCGATCGTCTCGCCCGACTGCGACACGCCGATGACCAGCGTCCGCGGGTCGATGACGGGGTCGCGGTAGCGCATCTCGCTCGCGACCTCCACGGTGACCGGCACGCGGGCGAGCGCCTCGAGCAGCGTCGCGCCGACCATGCCCGCGTACGAGGCGGTGCCGGCGGCGGTGACGATGATGCGGTCGATGGCGGCAGGCTCGACCCCGAGGCCTAGCAAGACGTCGTGCCCGTCGGCGGTGAAGCGCCCGCCGAGCGTCTGCTGCAGCACGTGGGGCTGCTCGTACGTCTCCTTGAGCATGAAGTGGGGGAAGCCGCCCTTCTCGGCGGCCTCGGCGTCCCAGTCGACCGTGTCGACCGGGCGCTCGACCGACGACCCGTCGATGCGGGCGACCCGCACGCCGTCGCGCTCCAGGACCGCCAGGTCGCCGTCGTGCAGGTAGATCACCCGCCGGGTGTAGGGGAGCAGCGCGGGCACGTCGCTGGCGAGCCACTGCTCGCCGTCGCCGACGCCGATCACCAGCGGGCTGGTCGCGCGCGCCGCCACGACGCGGCCTTCCCCCTCGTGCATCGCCACGACCGCGTAGGCGCCGCGCACCTGGGCGAGCGCCGCCCGGACGGCCGCCTCCAGGTCGCCCGCGTACGACTCCTCGATGAGGTGCACGAGCACCTCGGAGTCGGTCTCGGAGCGGAAGTCGTGCCCGCGTCCCTGCAGCTGGGCGCGGAGCTCGAGATAGTTCTCGATGATGCCGTTGTGGATGACCGCCAGGCGCCCGTCCTCGCTGAGGTGCGGATGGGCGTTGGCGTCGTTCGGGCGCCCGTGGGTCGCCCAGCGGGTATGCCCGAGGGCGACGCCGCCCGAGAGCGGCTCGGCAACGAGGGCCTCCTCCAGGCGGAGGGCCTCCTCCAGCACGCGCAGCTTCCCCGCCCGCTTGACCACGTGCAGGGTGCCGCCGCCGTTCGCGACCACCACCCCCGCGGAGTCGTAGCCGCGGTACTCCAACCGGCGCAGCCCGTCCACCACCACGTGAGCGGCGTCCCGGCCGCCGACGTACGCCACGATGCCACACACGTTCGACCTCCACCACGCCGTCGACCTTCGGCCGCCGGCCGCGTCCGCGCCGGCTGCGCCGGCGCCCGGTCGACCGCCGTCGACCGCTCGCGTCTCTTGGGAATCCCCGGTGGTGGGGCGGCCAGCCCCGTTCGACCCGAACGGACCGAGTGATGGGTCGTGCTCAGGAGGGGCCCGCAGACTCGTGGGGATCGGCCTTCACCGCCACCGTCGTGGCGCCCGTTCCCCGCTCGCGCTTTCCGGGCGTTCGCCCGTATCTCCGACACCCGTGCGGCCGTCGCACGCCGGGCCCGGAGCCCTCCGCCTCGTCACCGTCGCCATGGCCCCTAGGGCAACCTGGCGACGGGCTTGCGCTCTCTCGTCCTCGCTCTCGCTGCCCTGGCACCCCCTCTCGCCACGAGGGTAGCACCCGTCACACACGGGATCCCCACGATCGCGCACAGCGAACGCGGCGGTCGTCAGGCCGGTCGGATCGTCTCCAGCTGGCGCGTGAGCCGCTCGACGAGGTCGCGCTTGAGCATCACGCCGCTGCCGGGCCCCTGCGGGACGCGCTGCACGCCGTCGACGGCGTCGAGCAGCGGCTCGACGATGTCCTCGTCCCAGTAGCGGCTGGCGCTCGAGGTGTCGCCCGGCAGGACGAAGCCCTCGAGGCTGGAGAGGTGGAGGTTGTGCGCCCGGCCGACGCCGGACTCGAGCATGCCGCCGCACCACACCGGCGCCCCGAAGGCCACGGCGACGTCGTGCAGGCGCTTCGCCTGAACGTAGCCGCGCACGCGACCGACCTTGACGTTGATGATGCGGCCGGCGCCGATCTGGAGGCCCTTGCGGGCGTCCTCGGCGGAGTGGATCGACTCGTCGAGGCAGATGGCGGTGCGCAGCTGCCGCTGCAGCTCTGCATGGTCGACCAGGTCGTCGTACGCCAGCGGCTGCTCGACGTAGGCGAGGTCGAAGTCGTCGAGCCGCCGCAGCGTGGCGGCGTCGACCAGGCGGTAGGCGCTGTTGGCGTCGACCGTCAGGTCGGCGTCGGGGAGCGCCTCGCGCACCGCGCGGACGACGTCGACGTCCCAGCCGGGCTTGATCTTCAGCTTGACGCGCTTGTAGCCCTCCGCGACGTGGGCGACGGCGAGTTCGGCCGTCGCCTCGGGCGACGCCTGGATGCCGAGCGACACGCCGACGGGCACCTCCGTGCGCACGCCGCCCAGGAGGCGCCAGAGCGGGAGGCCGAGGGAGCGCGCCCACAGGTCCCAGAACGCCATCTCGACGGCGGCGACCGCCATGTTGTGGCCGCGGACGAAACGCAGCGCGTGCAGCAGCTGCGCCGGGGTGTCGAAGTCGCGGCCGACCACCGCGGGGCCGACGAAGTCGCGCAGCACGCCCCAGGCGGTGTCGTTGGTCTCGTAGCTGTAGCCGGGGAACTCGCCGGCGACGCACTCGGCGACGCCCTCGCCGCCCTCGCCCCGGACGGTGACGAGCAGCACGCGCCGGTCCTGCTCGACGCCGAAGCTCGTCTCGAAGCGGAACCGCAGGCGGAGGTCGATCTCCCGGAGCTCGATCTGGTCGATGCGCATGGGCCCATGATGGCCCACCGCGCGGCAGCCGGTAGCCTGGTGGCGTGCCGCGCGCCACCCGCTTCATCGCCCACGTCGACCTCGACGCCTTCTACGCGTCGGTCGAGCAGCGCGACCGGCCGCAGTTGCGCGGCCGCCCGGTCGCCGTGGGGGGCGGCGGCGAGCGCGGCGTGGTCATGACGGCCAGCTACGAGGCCCGGGCCTTCGGCGTCGGCTCCGCGATGCCGACCGCGTGGGCCCGCCGCCGCTGCCCCGACCTGGTGGTGGTGCCGCCGCGCTTCGAGGCCTACCAGGCGGCCTCAAAGGCGGTGCGCGCGGTGTTCGACCGCGTCAGCGACCTGGTCGAGCCGCTGGCCCTCGATGAGGCGTACCTCGACCTCGGGCATCCGATCGGCCACCCCTCGGGGGACGGCGCGGACCCGCCTCCCCCGCCGGCGACGATCGACGAGGCCGCGGCGCTGACGCGGGCGGTGCTGGACACCGTCCGCGCCGAGGTCGGCCTCACCGCCTCGGCCGGCGTCGCCGGCGGCAAGTTCCTCGCCAAGGTCGCCTCCGCGGCGCGCAAGCCGGCGGGCCTGACGGTCGTGCGCCCCGAGGAGGCGTGGGGCTTCCTGGGCGACCTGCCGATCGAGCGCTTCTTCGGCGTCGGGCCCAAGACGGCCGCGCGGCTGCAGGCGGCCGGCATCGCCAGCGGCGCGGACCTGCGCGGGCGCGGCGAGGAGGAGCTCCACGCGCTGCTCGGCAAGCTCGGCGGCTTCCTGTACCGCGTCGTGCGCGACGACGACCCCCGGCCCGTCGTCCCCGACCGCGCCCGCAAGTCGATCGGCGCCGAGCGCACCTTCGCCCGCGACCTGCACGGCGCCAACGAGCTCGCGCCCGAGCTCGCCAAGGCCTGCGCCAACGTCGGCGGGCGCCTGCAGCGGGCCGAGCTCGCGGCCCGCACGGTGACGGTCAAGGTGCGCTACGCCGACTTCCGCATCGTCACCCGCAGCGCCACCCCGCCCAACCCCGTCGCCGACGCGGGTGAGCTGTGGCCGATCGCGGAGCGGCTGGCGTTTGCCACGCCGCGCCCGGCGGGCGCCGTGCGCCTCATCGGGGTGGCCGCGTCGGGGCTCATCGCGCGCAGCGCGCGGGTCGTCCAACCGGGGCTGTTCGCGAGCCCCTAGCGCTCGCCGGGCTCGAAGTCCAGCGCGTCGAGCTCGTCCTGCGCGATGAGGCTGGCGTCGCCGGCGAGCGACTCGACGTGATGGCGCAGCTCGTGCGTCAGCGTCTCCCACGCCTCCTCTCCCCAGTCGAAGCCCGGGTCGCCATCCCCGACGGCGACGAAGCTGCCGTAGTAGAGCGCGACGTGGCGGCCCAGGCCCTCGCCGGCGCCGAGGAAGTCGCCTGGACCGGGGTCGAGGTACTCGCCGAGCCGGAACACGTCGACGTACCCCTCCTCCGGCATCGCCTCCTCGATGACGTGCACGCCCTGCAGGCCGCGCATGAACTCGGGCGGGATCTCCTCGACCATCTCCTCGACCATGGCGCGGAAGTCCTCGAAGGTCATGGCGTCAGCGTACGCCTTGGTGCGGGTGCAACGCGCGTGCGTCGGCGCGCTGCGCCGACGCCCTCACCCCTGGCCCGCCCGGGCGACCTCGCGCGCCAGCGCCAGGCGCTCGTCGTCGGTGAGGTCGAGCCTCAGGGGCGTCAGCGACACGAAGCCCTGGTCGAGCGCCCAGCGGTCGGTCCCCTCCTCGACGCGCTCGCGCGGCTCCTCCGCGAACCAGTAGTGCGTCCGGCCCATCGGGTCCTGGCCGGGGATGACGTAGCCGTCGTAGTGGCGCACCGACATCTTCGTCCAGCGCAGGTCGCGGGGCTCCTCGGGGAAGTTGACGTTGAGCAGCGGCAGGTCGGGGTGCTCGAGGAACAGCTCGATGACCCGCCGCAGGTAGGGCTCGTAGACGCGGTAGTCGATGTCGCCCTCCACCCACGGCGCGCTGAAGGCGATCGCCGGGATGCCCAGGAAGCTCGCCTGCTTGGCGGCGGCCACCGTGCCCGAGTGCCAGATGTTGTGCCCGATGTTGAGCCCGAGGTTGATGCCCGTGAGGACGAGGTCGACCTTGTCCCAGTGGTGGGCGCCCAGCGCGACGCAATCGGCGGGCGTGCCGTCGACCTTGAAGGCGTCGAGGCCATCGATCCGCACGCGGGCGTAGTGCAGCGGCCGGCGGATGGTGATCGCGTGGCTCATCGCCGACTGTTCGACGTCGGGCGCCACGACCCGCACGTCGCCGTACGCCTGGGCGACGCGGGCCAGCGCGTGGATGCCCGGGCTGTAGACGCCGTCGTCGTTGCTGACCAGGATGCGCATGGCCTCGATGCTACCGCGCGACCCGTCATGGTCGCGCCATCCGGCCGCACGCGGTACCCCGGTGGGGTATGCTCGCGGCGTGTTTCGCTTCGACGCATACCCCCTCTCGGCCGGTGATCCGTGGGCGCGCTGACCCTCGGCCCGCTGGTCCTCTCGCTCGACCGCGCCTACGCCGCGCTCGGCTTCCTCGTGCTCATCGTCGTGGCCGAGGTGTGGGCCCGACGCGGCAGGCCGGAGGTCGCGGGCTGGGCGTGGGGCGTCGCGATGGCGACGTTCGTCGGCGCGCGCCTCGGCTTCGTGGTGGGCAACCTCGGCGACTACGCGGCCGCGCCGTGGACGGCGCTCGCGTTCTGGCAGGGCGGCTTCGCCCCCTGGTGGGGCGTGGCCGCCGGCGCGGCCTACGGCGCCGTGGGGGCGCTGCGGCAGCCGGCGCTGCGGCGCGCGGCGCCGGCCATCGGCGCGGCCGCCCTGCTCGCCTGGTGGCTGCCCGCCGGGCTGCTCTCCCCCGCCGCCGGCGACCTGGGGGTCGTCCTGCCGAACCTGACGCTGCCCGCGCTCGACGGCCCCCCCGTCGACCTGGCGGTCACCGGCGAGCCCACGATCGTCAACGTGTGGGCCACCTGGTGCCCGCCATGCCGCCGCGAGCTGCCGCTGCTCGTCACGGCCGCCCGCGAGTCGCCGGGCGTCCGGGTGCTGCTCGTCAACCAACGCGAGGCCGAGGGCACGGTGCGCGCCTACCTCGCCGACCAGGGGCTGCCGGAGGACGGCGTGCTGCTCGACCGGGCGGGCGCCGTCGGCCGCGACCTCGACGTGGCCGGCCTGCCGACGACCTTCGCGTTCGACGCGCGTGGGGAGCTCGCCGCCGTGCACGTGGGCGAGATCTCGGCGGCGGCGCTGCGCGGGCTGATCGAACGCGCACGCTCGGAGAGCGCACGCTCGGAGAGCGCACGCTCGGAGAGCGCACGCTCGGAAAGCGCACCCTGAAGCGCCGGCGGCGGGTGGGACGCCGCGGCGCCGGCCCCGCGGCCGCGGGTCAACCGCCCCCGCGACCCGGTTCCAGCACCTGCGGGTTGAGGCAGTAGCGGGGCGCCGCGCCCGTCAGGACCGCCACGGCCTCCTCGGCCGCCTTCGTCTTCAACTCCGCGAAGGCGTCCTGGGAGAACCAGCCGGCGTGCGGCGTCAGCAGGCAGTTCGGCTGGTCCAGCAGGGGGTGGCCAGGTGCGATCGGTTCCTCCTCGAGCACGTCGATCCCCGCGCCGGCCAGGCGCCCGTCGGCCAACGCGCGCGTCAGGGCGTCGGTGTCGACGAGGCCGCCGCGCGCGGTGTTGACGAGGAACGCGCCGGGCTTCATGCGCCGGAACGCCGCGTCGTCGAACAGGTGGCGCGTCGCGGGCACGAGCGGCGCGTGGAGCGACACGAAGTCCGAGCGCGCCAGCAGCTCGTCGAAACCCACCAGCGTCACGCCTGGCTCGGGCGCGGGCGCGGCCGGGTCGTGGGCGACGACCTCGAGGCCGAGCGCCAGGGCCTTGCGCGCCACGGCGCGCCCGATGCGGCCCAGGCCGACGAGGCCGAGCAGGCGGCCGCGCAGGCGGCGGACGTCGGGGGTCGACGCGAGGCTCCAGTCGCCGCCGCGAACGGCGCGGTCGAGCGTGACGATGCAGCGGGCGAGGGCGAGCAGCAGCGCGAGGGCGTGGTCGGAGACCTCCTCGACGCCGTAGTCGGGGACGTTGCAGACCGCAACGCTGAGGTCGGTCGCGGCGTCGACGTCGACGGTGTCGGTGCCGACGCCGTAGCGCACCACGACGCGGCAGCGGGGCAGCGCGGCGAGGACCGCCCGCGTGATCGGGGCGTACTGGACGATGAGGCCGTCGGCGTCGCGGCAGGCGCCCGCGACCTCGGCCTCCGTGCGGCACTGCCGCAGCTCCAGGCCGAGGCCGGCCTCCTCGACGATGCGTCGCTCGATCGCGACGCTTCCATGGTCGCAGTCCGTGACGAACACCCTGGCCCGCGGGGCGTCGCTCACGGGCGTTCGCGGCCGTCGGCGAGCCGCTGGGCCAGCAGGCAGAGCTCCACCGCCTTGAAGGCGTGGGCCTGCGTCATCGCGCGCTCCGTGCGCTCGAGGCAGTCGCGGACGAGCTGCCCGAAGAACGGGTAGCCCACCTGGCCCGCCAGCGCGTGGTGCCGAACCCCGGCGTGGTCGACCAGGTAGAGGTGGTCGCCGTCGTCGTGGCGGGCCAGGTCGATGTACTTGCGCATCTCGATGTAGCCGTCGGTGCCGAGGATGATCGTGCGGCCGTCGCCCCAGGTCGGCAGGCCGTCGGGCGTGAACCAGTCGACGCGGAAGTAGTTCGACGCGCCGTCGTCGGCCCGCAGGCTGGCCTCGCCGAAGTCGTCGATCCCCGGGAGGTCGGGGTGGCCGAGGTTCGCGGAGCGGGCACTGAGGACCTCGGCGTCCTGCGCGCCGGCGTAGAAGAGAAACTGCTCGGCCTGGTGGCTGCCGAGGTCGAGCAGGATGCCGCCGTAGCGCGCCTTGTCGAAGAACCAGTCGGGCCGGGAGGCGGCGTTGAGCCGGTGCGGCCCGAGGCCCAGCACCTGCACGACGCGGCCGATGGCGCCGTCCTGGATGAGCTCGCCGGCGCGCACGCCGCTCTCGGTGTGGATCCGCTCGCTGTAGTACGCCAGGTACTTGCGCCCGGTGCGGTCCACCGCGTCCCGCGCGCGAGCGAGCTGCTCCAGGGTGGTGAGGGGCGCCTTGTCGGTGAAGTAGTCCTTGCCGGCCTCCAGCACCCGGATGCCCAGGTCGCAGCGCTCGTTGGGGACGGCGGCGGCCGCCAGCAGGCGGACGTCGGGATCGTCGAGCACCTCGTCGAGCGCGCGAGCGACCCTGGTACCCGGGTAGCGCGCGACGAAGGCGTCGACCTTGGTGGGGTCGGGGTCGTAGACCCAGCGCAGCTCGGCGCCGGCCTCGATGAGCCCGTTGCACTGCCCGTAGATGTGGCCGTGGTCGAGGTGGGCGGCGGCGAAGACGAAGTCGCCCGGCTTCACCACCGGCCGCGAGGGCCCCGAGGGCGCGTAGCTCATGCCATCACGTCGGTCGCTGGCCATGGTCTTCCTCTCTGCCGCGCGGTCGCGGCGCGCGTGCGGGCGCGGCGGGCCGGCCCGGTGGTCGGCCGCTGCGGGCGTCAGCCCTTCCCCTCCAGCCAGTTCGGGCCCAGGGCCGCGTCGACCTTGAGCGGTACGCGCAGCGGCAGGGCGTTCTGCATCTCCTCGACGGTCGCGCGGCGCGCCGCCTCCGCGTGCGCCTTCGGGGTCTCGAGCACCAGCTCGTCGTGCACCTGGATGAGCATGCGGGCGCCGGTCCCCTCGCGCGTCAGGCGATCGTCGAGCCGTACCATCGCCAGCTTGATGAGGTCGGCCGCCGACCCCTGGATGACGGTGTTGATCGCCAGGCGCTCGCCCAGCGCGCGCTCGGCGCCGTTGCGCGAGCGCACCTGCGGGATCGGCCGGCGCCGCCCCAGGATCGTCCGCACGAAGCCCTGCTCGCGCGCCTCCTCGACGCAGCGCTTCAGGAACTGGTCCAGGCCGACGTAGGTGGCCTTGTAGGCGGTGATGAAGGCCTGCGCGTCGCCGGCGGGGATGCGCAGGGTGCGCGCGAGGCCGTAGGCCGTCTGGCCGTAGACGATGCCGAAGTTGACCGTCTTGGCCACGCGCCGCTGGGTGTCGTCGACCTGCTCCAGCGGCACGCCGTAGATCTGCGCCGCCACGAACGCGTGGATGTCGCGGCCGGCGCGGAAGGCCTCGAGGAGCGCCGCGTCCTCGCTGAAGTGGGCCAGCATTCGCAGCTCCACCTGCGAGTAGTCGGCGGAGAGGAGCAGGTGGTCGTCGTCGCGGGCGACGAAGGCGCGCCGGATCTCGCGACCGGCGTCGGTCCGGATGGGGATGTTCTGGATGTTCGGGTTCGACGACGACAACCGCCCGGTCGCCGCGCCCGTCTGGTGGAACGAGGCGTGCAGCCGGCCGGTGGTGGGCGACACGAAGCCCGGCAGCGGGTCGACGTAGGTCCCTAGGAGCTTGTTGAGCTCGCGGTAGGCGAGCAGCAGCTCGGGGAGCGGGTGGCCCGTCTCGGCCGCCAACGTGTCGAGCACTTCGGCGTCGGTGCTGGCGCCGGTCTTGGTCTTCTTGACGACCCGGAAGCCGAGGCGCTGGAACAGCACCTCGCCCAGCTGCTTGGGGCTGTCGAGGTTGAACTCGCAGCCCGCGGCCTCGAGCGCGGCCCGCTTGAGCTGCTCGATGCGGCCCTGCAGGTTGTGGCGGTATTCGGCCAGCCGCTCGACGTCGATCGTGACGCCGGCGCGCTCCATCGCGGCCAGCACCCGTACGAGCGGCATCTCGACCTCCTCGAAGAGGTGCACCAGGGCCTCGTCGGTCGCCGCCAGGTCGGCGTGCAGCTTGCGGTAGAGCCGCCAGGTGACGTCGGCGTCTTCCGCGGCGTAGGGGACGAGCTGATCGAGCGGGACGTCGAGCATGCTGCGCTGCTGCTTGCCGCGACCGATCAGGTCGGCGATCGGGATGGTGGCGTGGCCCAGCAGGTCGCGGGCGAGGTCGTCCATCGCGTTGCCGCGCCGCTCGGGGTTGAGGAGCGCCGAGGCGATGAGGGTGTCGAACAGGGGTCCGCGGACGGTGATGCCCTCGCGCTCGAGGACGCTCAGGTCGAACTTGAGATGATGTCCCACTTTTAGAACGCTGTCATCCTCTAGGAACGGTCGCACCGCCTCGCGCACGAGCCCCGGGTCGAGCACCCGATCCACGTGCGAGCGCACCGGCACGTACCAGCCGGAGCCGCCCTCCCAGCTGAACGCGTAGCCGACCAGGTCGTCGTCGACGACGCTCAGGCCGGTGGTCTCGGTGTCGACCGCGAAGGCCTCGACCCCGCGGAGCGCGGCCACGAGCTCGTCGAGGGCCTCGCGCGTGTCGACGCGCCGGTAGTCGACGTCGGCCGCGACCGCGACCGGCGGCGGCGCGGGCGGCGCGCCCGCCGCCGCGGGCGCGTCGAACAGCCCCCCGCCCTCGGGCACCGTGTCGAGCAGGCCGCGGAAGCCGAGCACCTCGAAGAGCTCCCGCACGTCGGGCTTGGTCACCTTCGGCGTGGCGCAGGCGGCCAGGTCGAAGCCGAGCGGCACGTCGCGCTTCAGGGTGACCAGGCGGCGGGTCAGCGGCAGGCCCTCGGCCCCGGCCAGCAGGTTCGCGCGCAGCTTGGGCGTCTGCTCGTCGGCGTGGGCGATGACGTTCTCCGCGGTGCCGTACTTCTCGATCAGCTTGGCCGCGGTCTTGACGCCCACGCCCGCGATGCCGGGCACGTTGTCGGTCGGGTCGCCGACGAGCGTCTGGATCTCGACGGCCTGCTCGGGCCGGTAGCCCTTCTGCTCCCACAGCTCGTCGGGACCGAGCAGCGCGCCGGTCGAGGGATCCCACAGCCGCACCGTCGGCGTGAGGATCTGGTGGAGGTCCTTGTCCTTGCTGACGATCCGCAGGTCGACGTCCTCTCCCCCGTCCCGCAGCCGCTCGGCGATGGTGGCGATGACGTCGTCGGCCTCCTGGCCGTCGACCATGAACACCGGGATGCCCATCGCCGCCACCACCTCGAACACCCGCTGGAACTGCGGGCCGAGGTCGTCCGGCGCCTCCTCGCGCTGGGCCTTGTAGGCGGCGTAGTCGTTCGCGCGCTCGGTGGTGGCGTCCGCGACGTCGAAGGCGATCGCCAGGTAGTCGGGGCGCTCCTTGAAGATGAGGTTGAGCAGCAGTTGGGTGAAGACGTGGACGGCCTTCACCGGCTCGCCCGACGGGCTGGTCAGCGGGCGGAAGGGGGCGTAGTAGGCGCGGAACACCTGGGCGTGGCCGTCGAGCAGGTAGAAGGTCTTCACGACCTGGTCAGCGTAGCGCGTGCGCGGCGACGGCGCGGCGCGCCGTCGGCGTCCGCCGGGCCACGCCCCGCGGGCCGCCGCTCGCCTACACTGCGGTTCGGATGGCACGGTACCCCACCACGACACGGCGAAAGCGCGGCGCGACTCTGGCCTGGGGCCTGGCGATCCTGTCGCTGACCCTGCTCCTCGCGGGCTGCAAGCCCCCGGCGGAGCGCGCCGACGCGTCGCGGCCCGTCGAGGTCGTCCTGCTGACGACGCCGGCGCGGGTGGGCCCGGCCGCGATCGAGGTGCGGCTCACCGTCGCCGGCGCGCCGGCGAGCGGCGCCACGATCGGCCTCGTCGGCGACATGACCCACGCGGGCATGGTGCCCGTGGTCGCCCCGGCCGTCGTCGAGCTGGGCGGCGGCGTCTACCGCACCGAGGGCTTCGCGTTCGACATGGCGGGCGACTGGGTGATCACGGCCGACGTCCGCTACGCCGACGGCGTCACGCGCCAGGGGTCGCTGGCCGTCAGCGTTGCGCGCTGAACGGGGCGTCGTGGAGGGTGCGGGTGGGCTAGCCACGCCCACGGCGTGCGGGGTTGCGCCCCGCGCTGGTTCGACGCCCGCGGTAGGACCGGCCGCACCGGGTGCAGCCTAGACCAATTCGCGCCGCCGTTGGTCATGGATCGCCGGGGCCGTCGATCCGGTCGCTTCGACCGACCCGGCCGGATCAGTCGATGCGGGCCTCGAGTCCCTCCAGCCACAACCGGCGCCAGCGTCCGAACCCCTCGACGCCGATGCGCAGCCGGGTGGTGGCGGCCGGAAGCAGACGCCGTTCGACGAACACGCGGATGCCATCGCGCTCCACGAGCGCGTGACCCTGGGTGTCCTCCGGCGGCCCGGCGTCCGCGACGGGCACGAGCACGGTGCCCCCACAGCAGCCGTGGCGGGTCGCGCCGCGCACGGTAACCGCGCCGTCGTGATCCGCGAGGTATGCCCGCAGCCCGCCCTCGAGGTCGACGTCGAGGCGGCCCGTCACCCGGAGAGCCCGACGCCCGCCGGCGCCCCGAAGCCGGCGAAGCGGTGCCGCGTCGCGTTCGCGAACCGCACCAGCATCAGCATCACCGGCACCTCGACCAGCACGCCCACCACCGTCGCCAGTGCCGCGCCCGACGTCACCCCGAACAACGCGATCGCCGCCGCCACCGCCAACTCGAAGAAGTTGCTCGCCCCGATCATCGCCGCCGGCGCCGCCACCCGATGCGGCACCCGCCACGCCCACGCCCAGCCGTACGCGATGCCGAAGATCACGATCGTCTGGATGACGAGCGGTACCGCGATCAAACCGATGTGCAACGGGTTCGCCAAGATCACGTCGCCCTGGAACGAGAACAACAGCACCAGCGTCGCCAACAGCGCCACGATCGTCAGCGAACCGAAGCCCTTGAGGAACACCCCCTCGAACCACGCCCGCCCCCGCCGCCGGATCAGCACCGACCGCGTGACCACCGCCGCCGCCAGCGGCACCACGATGTACAGCACCACCGACAGGATCAGCGTCTCGTACGGTACGAACACCTGACTCACGCCCAACAACAACGCCACGATCGGCGCGAACGCGAACAGCATGATCAGATCGTTCACCGCCACCTGCACGAGCGTGTAGCTCGGATCGCCACGCGTCAGGTAGCTCCACACGAACACCATCGCCGTGCACGGCGCCGCGCCCAACAAGATCGCGCCCGCCACGTACTCCAGCGCTAGATCGGCCGGGATGAGCGGCGCGAACACGACCCGCAGGAACAGCCAGGCGAAGAACAGCATGCTGAACGGCTTGATCAGCCAGTTCACCACCAGCGTGATGGTCAACCCCTTCGGTTGCCGCCGCACCCCCAGGACGCTGCCGAAGTCGATCTGCAGCATCATCGGGAAGATCATCAGCCAGATGAGCACCGCGATCGGGATCGATACCTCCGCGTACGTGAACCGCTGCAGCGTCGCCGGCAACGCCGGCCACCACTGGCCCAGCGCCACCCCCGCCGCGATGCACAACGCCACCCAGGCGCTCAGGTAGCGCTCGAAGAAGCCGAGGCCCTTGCCCCCGGTGGCCTCAGGCATCGGCGTCCGCCGGCGCGTTGGCCGCGGCCACCAGGTCGGCCTCGGTCGGCGCGACGCCGGCGGCCAGCGCGGTCACCAGCGCCTCGCCCATGCGGCCGATCGCGTCGCGCACCTCGCGCCAGCGGTCGAGGTCGTGGCCGCTCGGGTCCGGAAACGAGACGTGCAGCCGCTGCGTGCGCGCCGGGTACACCGGGCAGGCCTCGTTGGCGGCGTCGCAGACCGTGATGACGACGTCGAAGCCCCAGGGGTCGGGGACGTCCGTGAGGACCTTGCTGGTGTGGCCCGACAGGTCGATGCCGACCTCGCCCATCGCGGCGATCGCGTCGGGCTTGACCCGCGTCGCCTCGGTGCCGGCGGACCACACCTCGAGCGAGAGGCCGGCACGGGCCGCCTGCTGGCGGATCCAGCCCTCCGCCATCTGGCTGCGGGCGCTGTTGTGGGTACACAGGACGAGCACGCGGGTCACGCGGGCACCTCGCCCGCCGCTGCGGCCGCCGCGACCGCGCCGCGCGGGCGGGTCGCACACAGCGTCGCCGAGAAGGTGTCGCCGCAGCCGGAGGCGCCCTCGTTGGCGACGACGGCGACCTCGGCGAAGCCGACCCGGTCCGCCAGCGCCGCCAACGCGTCCGGGTCGTGGGCGCCGTCGACGCAGGCGCACCACCCGTCGGTCGCCGGGTCGGCCACGGCGGGGCCGCGGCGGAAGGTGTCGGTGACGCGCAGCCGGCCGCCGGGCCGCAACACGCGGAACGCCTCGCGCAGGACGGCCTCGACGTCGCTCGAGAGGTTGACGACGCAGTTGGAGATGACGACGTCGGCGGCGCCGTCCTCGATCGGCAGCGCCTCGATGCGCCCCTCGCGGAAGGTCACGTGGCGGAGACCGAGGCGCTCCGCGGCCGCGCGGGCGTGCGCGATCATCGCCGGGGTCATGTCGACGCCGATCACCCGACCGGCGGGGCCGACCGCCTCGGCCGCCCGGAAGGCGTCGAGGCCCGCGCCGCTGCCGAGGTCGACCACCGTCTCGCCGGCGGCCAGCGCGGTGAGGGCGTGCGCGTCGCCGCAGCCGAAGGACGGCACGTGCGTCGGGGACGCCTCGAAGACGACGTTCGTCGCGGCCGGCGGGCAACAACCGGACCCGCTGCGGGTGGCCTCGTCGAGGCGCCGCGTGTAGTAGTCGCGCACCGACGCCCGCAGGTCCTCGGCGTCGGGCGTCGGGAGCGGGCGCGCGGCGTCCCTCATGCCGGCACCTCGGGCTTCGAGGCGAACGCCGCCAGCTCGCGCTGCAGGTCCGCGAAGGCCTCCGGCACGAGGTGGTAGAAGACCCAGCGGCCGTGCTTCGCGCCTGTCACCAGGCCTGCGTCGACGAGCACCTTCATGTGGTGCGACACGGTGGACTGGGCGAGCCCGAGGATCGCCTCGAAGTCGCAGCCGCACACGCCGGCCGCGCCCGAGTTGCAGGTGGACGGGTCCGGATCGCGCAGGAACTGCAGCGCCTTCCAGCGGACGGGATCGGCGATGGCCTTCAGCCGGGCGAGGGCGTCGGCGGCTTCCGTGGTCATGCCGCCCATGCTACCAACCATCGACATCGGCCGATGTGTTGCCCGGGCTCCTCGCCACGCCGGGGGCCGTCCGTCCGACACGGCACGCCGCCCTCCGATACCGTATCATTTGCGGTATGGTGCGCCCCCCCTACCGCGCCCGCGGCGCCGGCGTCGACCCCGTTCAGCGCTTCACCGGGCGCGAGCTGCTGCTCGACGGCGACGAGCTCGACCACCGCGCAGCGACCGGAGAGGGGGACCCCGCGACGACGCGGGTGTACCGCGACACCTCGCGGTCGATCGTCAGCCACAACGACTCGCCCGACATCCCGTTCGACGCCAGCCTCAACCCGTACCGGGGTTGCGAGCATGGGTGCGCCTACTGCTACGCTCGCCCCACCCACGAGTACCTCGGCCTCTCCGCCGGGCTCGACTTCGAGCGCCGCATCTTCGCCAAGCCCGACGCCCCCGGGCTGCTCGCCGCCGAGCTCGCCAAGCCGTCCTGGCGCCCCCGCCACCTCGCGATGTCCGGCGTCACCGACCCGTACCAGCCCGTC
>JAHYJQ010000382.1 GCA_019429025.1 Trueperaceae bacterium
GGCGTAGCGTGCCGCGTAGCGCATCCCGGCCTCCGCGGCCGCGTCCATGGCGGCGAGCTGCTCGAGGCGGGCGGCCGCGTCGGGGTCGCGCTCCGGGTCCAGGGAGGCCCTGGCCGCGGCGATCTCGGCCCGGAACTGCCGCAGCCCCTTGCGGAACGCCTTGCCGTCGGCGCTCGTGTGGCCAGGCGCGCGCTGCTCCATGAACTCGGTGAAGCAGCCGGCCTCGTAGGCGCGCAGCCACGCGTCCGGCACGGAGGCGAAGACGCGCTCCCGCAGGGAGCGGCCCGTCCAGTACGGGATGACCTCGCGCTCGTAGGCGTCGACCACCTCCCGCGGGACCGCGTAGCTCGTCTTCTCGCGGGTGGCGAGGACCTCCAGGTCGTGCAGCGAGTGGCAGGTGAGCTCGGGGAAGGTCGGCGTGGCGGCCGGCGTCGGCCCGCGCTCGCCGACGATGAGCTCGTCCGGCCCCAGGTACAGCTCGCGCTCCTCGCACAGCCTGCGGAACGCCAGCGCGCGCCGCATGGGCGGCGCGTGGCGCTCGCCCTCCTCCCGGTAGAAGCGGGTCATCAGCAGCGCCCGCTCGGCGGAGATGGTGGGGCGGCGCTCCAGCGATGCCTGGCGCAAGCGGGCCACACGGTCACGCACGCGCCTCGCCCCCGATCCGGACGTCGTGCCCGGCCGCACGCAGGGCGGCCGACAGGGCCGAGACGGCCTCGGCCAGCCGTGCCGCCGAGGGTTGGAACCCGTACGCCCGCCCCAGCCGCGCGTACTTCGCGGCCGCCGTCTCGTGGTACGGCAGCAACCACACGGGGTACCGGCGTCGGAGGGTGCCGAGCAACGCCACGAAGCCGTCGCGGGCGTCGGCGTCGTCGTTGACGCCGGGGATCACCGGCACCCGCAACCACAGGCTCGCCCCGGCGGCGTCCAGCGCCCGCAGGTTGTCGGCGATGACGCGCAGAGGCACGCCCGTGAAGCGCGCGTGGCGCGCCGGGTCGGGGTGCTTGAGGTCGAAGAGCACGAGGCCGGCGGCGGCCGCGACCGCCAGCGCGACGGCGCGCGGCGCGTAGCCCGAGGTGTCGACGGCCGTGTGCAGGCCCCGATCGCGGCACGCCCGCAGGCAGTCCAGCAGGAAGGCCGGCTGCGCCAGGGGCTCGCCGCCGGAGAAGGTGACGCCGCCGCCCGAGGCGTCGAAGAACGGCCGGTCGCGGGCGACCTCGGCGACCAGCGCCGCGCTCGACCACGCCGCGCCCCGCAGCTCGCGGGCGCCCGTCGGGCAGGCGTCGACGCAGCGGCCGCACGCGACACACCGGTCACGATCGGTCGTCGGCACGCCGCCCGCCGCCAGCGAGATCGCGCCCTCCGGGCAGGCCTCGGCGCAGGCGCCGCAGTGGACGCAGCGGCCGGGCGTCAGCGAGAGCACCGGGCCGGGATCGAGCCCCTCGGGGTTGTGGCACCAGACGCAACGCAGCGGGCACCCCTTGAGGAAGACGGTGGTGCGGATCCCGGGCCCGTCCTCCGCGCTGCCGCGCTTGACGTCGAACACGACGCCGGTCGGCCCAGCGGCCGGGGCCGCGGGCGCGGGCGTGACCGCGGGCCCGGCAACCTGGATCGCAGGCAGCGTCGTCGCGGGCGAGGCCGTTTCCATCGCGACCATCATGCACCCGCCGCCCGCGCGAGGCGAGGGCGGTCCGCCACGGCGGCGGCCGCACCAGCCGGCAGCGCCTCCGGTACCATCGCCCCGATGGGATGGCGGGAGCGGCTCGGGCGCGTGATCTTCGAGACCGACACGCCGGCGGCGCGGGCGTTCGACGTCGTGCTGCTGTGGGCGATCGTCGCCAGCGTCGTCGCGGTCGTGCTGGAGAGCGTCCCCTCGGTCCGCGCCGCCTACGGGCCGGCGCTGCGGGCGGCGGAGTGGGCGTTCACGCTGGCGTTCACCGTCGAGTACGTCCTGCGGCTGCTCACGGCCGGCCACGAGCGGCGCTACGCCTTCACCTTCTTCGGCCTGGTCGACCTGCTGGCGATCCTGCCCGCCTACCTCGCGCTGCTGCTCGGCGCCACGCCGTACCTGGCCGTGCTGCGCGCCCTGCGGCTCCTGCGCGTGTTCCGCGTCCTCAAGCTCGCCCGCTACCTGGGCGAGGCCAGCGTCCTGGCGCAGGCGCTCACCGCCAGCCGCGCCAAGATCACCGTGTTCCTGACGTTCGTGCTGACGGCCGTGCTGGTGGTCGGCGCCGCCATGTACGTCATCGAGGGTCCGGCACGCGGCTTCGACAGCATCCCGACCAGCGTGTACTGGGCGATCGTCACGCTCACGACGGTCGGCTACGGCGACATCTCGCCGCAGACGCCCCTCGGCCGCGCGCTCGCCGCGGCCCTGATGATCGTCGGCTACGGCATCATCGCCGTGCCCACCGGCATCGTCACCACCGAGATCGCGCGCGCCGGCGACCGGCGCGAGGCGGCG
Organism: Trueperaceae bacterium; assembly: GCA_019429025.1. Lineage (GTDB taxonomy): Bacteria > Deinococcota > Deinococci > Deinococcales > Trueperaceae > JAABTL01. The sequence goes on from JAHYJQ010000382.1 coordinate 2,462, forward strand.
CGGAGGCGGGCGGAGGGCCGAAGGGTCTGCGGCGACTGCGGGCTGAGCGGCCACGGCGAGGACGCGCGGTACTGCCGTCGCTGCGGGGCGGCGCTGCCGGAGCGGGTTTCCGG
>JAHYJQ010000030.1 GCA_019429025.1 Trueperaceae bacterium
GCGCGCGCCGCGGCCTCGTCGTCGCCGGCGCCGCGAGCCCAGGCACCCGCCCACACGTCCGCGACGGGGGGCCCGCCCTCCGCGCGCCAGCGCGCGAAGGCGCGACCGGGAAGGTCGGGGTCGCTCGCCGACAGGGCCACGATCGCGGCCAGCGCCGGGTCGCCATCCACCGTGCCCGCGACGGCGGCGCGGAGGTCGTCACGCAGCCGCGCATCGATGGGGTGCGGGTCACTCAGCCCCTCGAGCAGCTCGAGCGCCTCGATCATGAAGCCGGCGCCGATCAGCGCGCGGGCCCTCGCAGGCGCCTGGTCGTCGCCGGCGAGGTCCAGCGGCCGCGCGGGCTGCGCCGTGGTCCCGACCCACCACGCGACCCGGGGCGCGGCCCTGGCCACCAGCAGGTCGAGGTCGCCCATCGGTGCGCGAACCGTGGCGCTGCGCAGCGAACCGTCGACCGCGGCGACGAGGTCGAGCCTCAGCCCGTCGGCCTCGATGGCGAGCACGCCGCTGACGACGACCGGCACGCCGATCCCGCCGGCCAGGAGGGCCACGCCGCTCAGGTCGAAGGCGCCGTCCGGGGCGACGACCAGGGGGTTGATGAACCCGCCGGGCACGACGACCGGCGCCACGAGCGTCGGAGCGACGTCCGGCCCCAGCACGACCACGTCGGTCAGCGACGCGGCGATGCGCTCGGCGATGGCCACGCCGACCACCGGGTCCTGGCTGCGGAAGGGGTGGACGACGACGTCGACGGCCGCCGCCCAGGAGACGAGCGCGATGAGGAACGTGATCAGCGTGCGACGCACCATGAGGTACCTCCGGGACTGCCGGCGACGCTAGCACGGGGCCGGTGAGAACCCTGGAGCCGCCCCTACGGTCTGGCAACCCGCTGGCGCGTGCGCCGGGTCTCGCGTTCGTGCGAGCCGGGTCTCGCGTTCGTGCGAGCCGGGTCTCGCGTTCACGCGAGACACAGGGTCAGGTCAACAGGGCCTCGAACTCGGCGAGCAGGTCGGCGGCGGCCTCGACGCTGCGCGCCACGACGAGGATGGTGTTCTGCCCGGCGAGCGTGCCGACGATCTCGTCGCGATCGAGCTTGTCGATCACGTAGGCGATGCCGCTCGCGTGGCCCTCGTCGGTGTTGACGACGAGCAGGTTGTCGCCGCGGTCGAGATCACGGACGAACAGCCGGAAGCGCTGCGACAGCTCGCCGATGACGTCCTCCTGGGCGGCCAGGGGGGTGGAGCGGTAGCGATGCTGGCCCGGCCCGGCCGGTAGCCGGACGAGACGCAACTCGTTGACGTCGCGGCTGATGGTGGCCTGCGTGACCTTGATCCCGCGGCGCGCGAGGTGCTCCGCGATCTCCGCCTGGGTGGAGATGAACTCCTTCTCGACGAGCTCCTCGATCAGGCGCTGGCGGTACTCTTTACTCGGCATATGCATGCATGTTAAGCCATCGCGCCGCCACGAGGGCCCGATCGCGTCGCCGCACGCGCCGGGCCCCTGGGGTCAGTCCTCGTCGTCGCTCTCGAAGCTGACGCGCGAGACCGTGAAGTTGGGCTCCTCGCGCCGGCGTTCCTCGACGACGGTGCGCTTGAGTTCGTCGAAGGTCGGCAGCTCGTCGCCCCAGCGGACGTCGCGGCCGAGCTCGAACTCGCGCATCGCGACCGACACGGTGTTCTGCGCCGCCTCCGGCATCTCCTCGGCGGCGAGCGTCGTCGGGATGCCGCCCTTCAGCTGCGCCGCCCGGCGGGCGACGATCATCGACAAGCGGTAGCGGGAATCGGTCAACGCCATCAGGCGGTCGTATCCTTCTTGTGCCACGCACGTCCTCCTACCGTCCGCCGGCCCGGTCCGGGCCGTCCGGCGGCGACCCCGATGCTACCAGAGCGGGCGGCAACGCGGGGCTCAGGACGCGAGGAAGCCGTCGATCTCGGCGTCGCTGACGCGCCAGGCGCGCGCGCGCTCGGCCGCCAGGACGGCCCGCAGCGTCTCCGCGGCCGCCTCCAGGCGGTCGTTGACGATGAGGTAGTCGAACTCGCGCAACGCGGCGATCTCGTCCCGCGCGCGCGCCAGACGCCGCTGGATCTTGGCTTCGCTGTCCGTGCCGCGCCCGCGTAGGCGACGCTCGAGCTCGGCGAGCGAGGGCGGCGCGATGAAGATCATCACCGCCTCGGGTCGCGCCGCCTTGACCTGCCGGGCGCCGGCGAGCTCGATCTCGAGCAGGACGTCGCGCCCGGCCGCGAGCGCCGTGTCGACCGGTGCGGCCGGCGTGCCGTAGAGGTCGCCGACGTAGTCGGCGTGTTCGAGGAACTCGCCCCGCGCGACCATCTCCTCGAACGCCGAGCGCTCCAGGAAGTGGTAGTCGACGCCATCGGTTTCGGCGGGCCGCCGGGCGCGGGTGGTGGCGCTCACCGAGTAGGTCACCGTCCGCAGCGCGTCGGCCGCCGCGGCCCTGAGGCTGCCCTTGCCTACGCCCGACGCGCCCGTGAAGACGAAGAGGATGCCGCGCCTGCCGCGCGCGAGCCGCTGTTCCATGGTTCCGCCTCGGGGCGCCGCCGCCTGGTGGGCGGCGCGCCCGGCGGCCGGCCGGCCGCCGACGCCGACGGTAGCACGCGCACGCGGCCGGATGCGGCACGGACACGCGCCGCCGAACGCCCTCGGTCGCCGCGGCGGCCGGTGTTACGATGCGGTCCCGGGAGAAGGTGAGACGGGTGGAAACGAAGTTCGTCTTCGTCACGGGCGGGGTCGTATCGAGCCTCGGCAAGGGCATCACGACCTCGAGCGTCGGCGCGCTGCTGCGCGCCCGCGGGTACCGCGTCACGGCGGTCAAGATCGACCCCTACATCAACGTCGACGCGGGGACCATGCGCCCCTACGAACACGGCGAGGTCTTCGTCACCCACGACGGCGCCGAGACCGACCTCGACATCGGCACCTACGAGCGCTTCCTCGACGTCGACCTGGAGCGCCGCAACAACGTCACCACCGGCCAGGTCTACCTGACCGTGATCCAGCAGGAGCGCCAGGGCACCTACCTGTCGCAGACGGTGCAGGTCATCCCCCACGTCACCGACGAGATCAAGCGACGGATCTACGAGGCCGGCGAGGCCGCGCAGGCGGAGATCGTGCTGGTCGAGGTCGGCGGGACCGTCGGCGACATCGAGTCGCTACCGTTCCTGGAGGCCATCCGGCAGATGCGTTTCGAGGTCGGACGCGAGCGCTCCATGTACCTCCACGTCACCCTGCTCCCCTACCTCGGCACCAGCGAGGAGTTCAAGACCAAGCCGACGCAGCACTCGGTGGCCACCCTGCGAGGCGTCGGCATCCAGCCGGACGGCCTCGTGCTGCGCAGCAAGAGCCCCTTCCCCGACGAGGCGCGGCGCAAGATCGCGCTCTTCACCAACGTCGACCCCGAGGCGGTGTTCAGCGCCTACGACGCCGATCACGTCTACGCCGTGCCGGAGATGCTCGAGCAACAGGGGCTGGCGCGCTGCATCGAGCGCCACCTCGACCTCGAGCGCGTGACGCCCGAGCTGCGCGTCTGGCAGGACGCGGTCCGCGTGCTGCGGCAGCCGGAGGCCAACGTCTCCATCGGCGTCGTCGGTAAGTACGTGGCCATGCCCGACGCGTACCTCAGCCTCATGGAGGCGCTCAAGCACGCCGGCATCGCCAACCATGCCCGCGTCGACATCGACTGGGTCTCGGCCGAGGGCGTCGCCGTCGGCGACGAGACCGACCTGCACGCCTTCGACGGCATCCTGGTGCCCGGCGGGTTCGGCGTCCGGGGCATCGAGGGCAAGGTCCGCGCGGCGCGCTTCGCGCGCGAGAACGGTGTCCCCTACCTCGGCATCTGCCTCGGCATGCAGGTGGCCGTCATCGACTTCGCGCGCAGCGTGGCGGCGCTCGAGGCGGCCAACTCGACGGAGTTCGACCCCTACACGCCCCACCCGGTGATCGACCTCATGCCCGAGCAGCTCGAGGTGGACGGCATGGGCGGCACCATGCGCCTGGGCTCCTGGCCGATGCAGGTGCGGCCCGGCACGCGGATCGCCGCCCTCTACGCCGCCCGGCTCGAGAGCCCCGGCGGTGACGCGGGGGGCGTGGTCCTCGAGCGCCACCGCCACCGCTACGAGGTGAACCCCGCCTACGTCGAGCGCCTGGCGGACGCCGGCCTGGTCGTATCCGGCGTGACGCCAGGGATGGCGGGGCGCGGGGCGGGCCTGGTGGAGGCCGTCGAGCTGCCCGACCACCCCTTCTTCGTCGGCCTGCAGTCGCACCCGGAGTTCACCTCGCGGCTCATGCGCCCGAGCCCGCCGTTCACGGGCTTCATCCGGGCGGCCGTCGAACGCCGGCACGCGGCGTCGGCCGCGGGCTAGGCCGCGCGCCATGCTCGTCATCGGGCTCGCCGGGGGCACGGGTTCCGGCAAGACGACGGTCGCCGACGCCTTGGTCGAGGCGGCCGGCGAGTCCCAGGTGACGGTGCTGCCGCAGGACGCGTACTACCGCGCCCAACCGACGCTGGACCTCGCCACCCGGGCAGCGACGAACTACGACGAGCCCGGCGCCTTCGACACCGCGCTGCTCATCGGGCAGGTCGACGCCCTGCGCCGCGGCGCGTCGATCGAGCGCCCGGTCTACGACTTCGTGGTCCACGACCGCGCCGTCGAGACGGTGCGGGTCGACCCGACGCCCGTGCTGGTGGTCGAGGGGATCCTGGTCCTGGCGGACCGGGACCTGCGCCGACGCTTCGACCTCAAGGTCTTCGTCGACGCGCCGGCCGACGAGCGCTTCATCCGGCGGCTGGAGCGCGACGTGCGCGAGCGCGGCCGCAGCGCCGACTCGGTCATCGACCAGTACCGCCAGACGGTCAAACCGATGCACGATCGCTTCTGCGAGCCGTCGAAGCGCTACGCCGACCTCATCGTGCCCGAGGGCGGCGCCAACCTGGCCGCGCTCGCGGTCCTGCGGGGCTTCGTGCGTGATCTCCTGACCAACGGCCACGCCGAGCGGGCGGGCGCGGCATGACCGGCCCCGAACGGCGCCAGGCTGCCGCGCCGCGCCGCCGGATCGCGCTCGCGGCCGTCCTGCTGCTCCTCGCGTCGCTGCCCGCGGCGGCCGCGCTCATCGTCGAGCGCGCCGCCGTCGAGGGGCGTTCGCGCACGGTGGCGATCGTGATGGACGAGCTCGCGCTGGCCGAACAGGCCGCCCTGCTCGGCACCACGGCGCTCGAGCTGGGACTGCACTACCGCGGCCTCGGCCTGGACGGCATCGCCATCTACGAGGAGACGATCGAGACGCTGGCGAGGACGGGCGCGATCGTCGCCCTGCTCGGGCGCGAGGCGCAGGCGCTCGCCCTGCTCGCTGGAGAGCCGCCACCGGCCGTCCCGGGCGACGCCACGCTCGTCGCCGAGGTGGTCCCCGGGGCCGCGGCCACGCTGATCGAGAAGAACCGGCCGCGGGCGACCGAGGTCGAGATCGCGGGCCGCAGCTGGTGGTGGTGGCCGGGCGAGAGCCTGCGCACCCGCCCCGCGGGCCCGGACACCGCTCGGGTGGCCGCGTGGGCGGACGCCGGCTTCGACATCGCCTACCGGCCCCGCAACTTCCCCAACCTGCAGGGCGTCGGCAGCGACTTTCCGCCGGAGGCGCGCTACCTGGTCCACGCCGGCCTGCAGGTCGCCGGCCACCCGCTGGCCCTCGACGCCACCGTGGCCGCGTCCCGCGACCGCCTGACCGCGCTCATCGAGGGCACGCCGCAGGACGGGCTGCGCGACGTGGCGCGGGAGGTCCCCACCGTCCGCCTGCTGTCGTTCAACCAGGACTACCAGAACCTGCGCCTGCGCCCCGAGGACCTGATCGACAAGTACCTGCTCGCCGCCAACGAGCGCGAGGTCAGGCTGCTGTACCTGCGTCCGTACACCGAGGAGCAGTTGGGCGACATGCTGGCCAACACCGAGGCGCTGGTCTCGGGGCTGCGCGCCGCGCTCGAGCGCGACGGCTTCGAGGTCGCGCCGCTCGCGCCCCCCGACGCCGGCTACGCGCCGCCGGCGTGGCTGCGGGCGGCGTCGGCCGCCGGCGTCCTGGCTGGCCTCGTCCTGCTGGCGACCACGCTGCCGGCGGGGTGGGGCGCGCTGGCGGCGGCGGGCGTCGCCGCCGTCGCGCTCCTCGCCGCCGGGCCGTCGTGGGCCGCGATCGCGCTGATCGCCGCGCTGGTCTTCCCCGTCCTGGGGTTCGCGCTGCTCCCCTGGCGCTGGTGGGCGCTGCCGGCCGCGACCGGCATCAGCCTGGTCGGCGCGGGGCTGCTGGCCGCGGTGGGCAGCGACCGCGCGTCGATGCTGGCGCTCGAGCCCTTCGCCGGCGTCGGCGCCACCCTGGTCGTCCCGCCGGCGCTGCTGGTGGCCGTCGTCCTCCTGCGCCAGCGGCCGGCCGCCGCCTGGGTGCGCTCCCTGTGGTCGCACGCGCCCCGCCTCGGCGAGGTCGCGCTGGCGATCGCGGTGCTCGCCGCCCTCGGCCTGGTGGTCATCCGCCGTGGGAACTTCCCGCTGATCGGCGCCAGCGAGGTCGAGCTGGCCCTGCGCAGCGCCCTCGCCGATGGGTTCGTGCGGCCGCGCTTCAAGGAGCTCCTCGGCCATCCGCTGGCCCTGCTCGGGCTGCTCCAGGTCCGCTGGCCCTGGTGGGCCCGCGGAGGGCTGCTCGTGGCCGCAGTCGTCGCCCAGGCGAGCGTGCTCAACAGCTTCAGTCACTACCACACGCCGCTCGTCGTCTCGCTCCAGCGCAGCCTGATCGCGCTGGTTCTCGGTGTCGTGGGGGGGCTCGCGCTGGTGGCGGCGGCCCGCCTCGCCGAACGTTTCGCTCGCCGCTGGCTCGGGGGTGAACCGCGTTGAGCCGTCGTAACCTTCGTCTGCTGATCTCCGGCTACTACGGCGCCGGCAACCTGGGGGACGAGGCCCTGCTGGCGGGCCTCCTCGTGGCGCTGCGCGGGGCGCCCGTCACGCCGGTCGTCGCCAGCCTCGACCCGCGCGCCACCGAGCGCGACCACGGCGTGGCCGCGGTCGACCGCTGGCGCGGGCTGCCGGGCGCGGTCCTCAGGGCCGACGCCGTCCTCTCCGGCGGTGGCGGGCTGCTGCAGGACGTCACCTCGAGTCGCTCGCTGGGCTACTACCTGGGCGTGCTGCGGCTCGCGCGGCTGCTGCGCAAGCGGGCCGTCGTCTTCGCCCAGTCCCTCGGACCGCTTTCCGACGACGGCGAAGAGCGCGTGCGACGGGCCCTGCACGGCGTCCCCCTGGGCCTGCGGGACCTGCCTTCGCTCGAACTCGCGGCCCGCCTGGGGCTCGAGGCGCGGGCCGTGGCGGACACCGCCCTGCTGCTCCCGCCCTGCGACGCGCCTGCCGCCACCGGCCCCGGCGAAGACGAGGCCGGAGACGGTGCGCTCGTGCTCGTGCCGCGCGCGGGTTACCCGGCGGTCGGCAACGTCCTGAGCGACCTCGGGCGCGCCCACCTCGACGCCGGCGGCCGGCTGCGCATCGTGTTGCTGCACGCTTCCGCGGACGAACCCGAGGGCCAGCGGCTGCGCGCGCGGCTGCCCGAGGCGGAACTCGTGGTGCCGTCCACGGTGGACGCGGCCAGGTCGGCCCTGCGGGGCGCGCACGCGATCGTCAGCGGACGGCTCCACGGCATGGTCCTCGGCGCGACCTGCGGCGTGCCGGTCGCGGGGCTCGCCTACGACCCGAAAGTGGCCGGCTTCGGCGCCGAGGTCGGCGCCCCCGTCGTGCCCGTGCCGACCGGCGCAGAGGACGGCAGCCGCGAGGCCGCGGTCGCCGCCCTGACGCGCTTCTCCGACGACCCACGGCTCGACGTCGCGGCGGTGGAACGGATGACCGCGCGCGCGCAATCGGGCGTCCGCTGGCTCCTGGACGAGGTGCTTCACGTCGGCTCATCGAGCGGCCCGTAGACTGGGCCATGCCTCGCCACCTGCCGCCCGCGCTCCTCGCCGTCCTGGTCCTGACCCTGGCGGGTGGGGCGTGGGGCCAGGACGCGCTGCAGCCGCTGCGCGACCTCATCGACCGCGGGTACTGGCACTCGGCCGCCCAGCTGACGGGTCCCGCCTTGGTCGCCCAGCTTCCGGACGACCCGGAGGCCCACTTCCTCTACGCGACCGCGCTCTACCTGACGGGCGACGTCGGCGCGGCGGCGGCGCGGCTCGAGCTCGCGACCTCCCTCGTGACCGGCGGCGTGCCTGCCAGCCACGTCCACCTGGCGGCCCTGATCCGCGCCGACCAGGGCGATCCGGCGGGCGCCGCGCGCCAACTGCAGAACGCCTTCCTGCGCGAGCCGGACTACCGCTACGCGATGGACTGGGGCCGCATCGCCTGGCAGGCGGGCCTGCTCACCGAGGCCGAGGCGGCCTTCCGAGCCGCCGCCGCGACCCCCGAGGGCGCGCGCGAGGTCTGGCCGCACGTCGCCCACGGCCGCCTGTTCACGGCCCAGGGTCGCCTGGAGGAGGCGGTCGCTGCCTACCTGACGGCGCTCGACGTGTACGAGGCGCACGACCCCGGCGGTCCGCGGCCGCCCGGTCCCGGGTACGTGGAGGCGTGGTACCGGCTCGGCGAGGCCTACGAGGCCCAGGGGCGGCTGCGCGAGGCCGAGGCGGCCTACCGCGCCGCGCGCTCGGTCGACCCGAACCACGGCCCCTCGGTGCAGGCCGTCGACCGGTTGGCGCGGCGCGGGGAATAGGCCCGCGTGCGTCGTCAGTTGACGAGTTTGGTCCTTCGCGCCTGGAAGTCCTGCAGCACGTACTGGCCGATCGTCCGCGGGGTCGTGAAGTAGGCCTTGCCGCGCGTCATGCGCGAGACGCGTTGCACGAACGCGATGAGCTCCGGCTCGCGCGCGAGCATGAAGGTGTTCACCTGGATGCCCGCCCGGCGGCAGGCGCCGACCTCGCGCAGCGTCTCGCCCAGCACCAGCGGGTCGAGCCCGTAGGCGTTCTTGTAGATGCGGCCGCCGGGCAGCGTGATCGCCGACGGCTTGCCGTCGGTGATCATGACGATCTGCTTCATGTCCTTGCGCTGGCGGACGAGCAGCCGCTGCGCGAGGCGCAGACCCTGCGCCGTGTTCGTGTGGTACGGCCCGACCTGGGCCGTCGCCAGCCGCGCGAGGGGGATCTCCTCGGCCGAGTCGTGGAACAGCACGAAGCGCACGCTGTCGCCCGGGTACTGCGTGCGGATGAGGTGCGCCAGCGCCAGCGCCACGCGCTTGGCCGGGGTGAAGCGGTCTTCGCCGTAGAGGATCATCGAGTGCGAGCAGTCGAGCAGCACCACGGTGGCGCAACTCGACGAGAGCTCGCTCTCCTGCACCCACAGGTCGCCCTCCTCCAGCACGAGGCCCCCGTCCAGGCCGCGGCGCGCCGCCTGCTTGAAGGTCTCGGTGACGTCGAGGTTGAGGGCGTCGCCGAAGGCGTAGGGCCGCGAGGCGCCGGTCGTCTCGACGCCGGTGGTCGTCGCGTCCGTCTCGTGGGCGCCGACCGAGGCCGCCCCGGCACCGCCCAAGACGTCCTTGAGGGTGCGGTAGCCGAGGAAGTCGATCGCCTTGTCGGTGAGCTCGAAGGTGGCGCGCCCGGGGTCCCGAGCGGAGGCCACGGACCCGGGCCCGGAGCCCTCCGCCCCGGGGCCTGACCCGCCGGGTTCCTCCCCCTCGCCCGGACGCAGGAAACCGTCGCGCTCGAGCCGCTGCGCCAGGTCGCGCACCAGCCGTCCGAGCTCGCTCTGCCGCCAGTCGTCGGCCTCCATGGCGGCGTCGAGCAACGACTCGTCGACCAGGCCCTCGCGCAGCAGCGCCTCCGCGATGGCCTCGTAGAGGTCGTCCAGCGTCGGCCGCGCGTCCGGGTCCGGGTCCCAGGGGTCTCGCTCGAAGCCGGACGCCAGCAGTCGATCCTGGATCATCCGCATGAGCTCGGCGCTGTCGAGGTCGTCGAGCGTCGGCTCGTACTTCGAATAGCGGACCGCACGACCCGGACGCAGCATCGCCGGCGGCCTCAGTTCCAGCGCCGGCGCGGCGCGGCGCCGGCGACGAGCTCGGGATCGGCCGCCACGTAGCCCCGCTCCTCGGAGCGGGCGATCGCGCGGCGCGCCACCAGTCCCTCGAGGACGAACTCCGCGGCGACGGCCAGGTCGTCGGGGTCGTCGCCCTCGGCCACGGCGCGGGCGGCGTCCAGCAGGCCGGGCACGGCGGCGTGAAGCTCGAGCTGGGCCACCCCAGACACGCCGTCCGGCACCCGCAGGCTGCGGTCTTCCTCGAACCAGGCCACGATCTCGTCGACCGGGGTCGCGCCCAGACGCCGCGTCAACGTCTGGCCGATGGCGCGCCGGACCACCTCGCGGGCGACGGCCTCGCCGCCCTTGAGTTCGCCCTCGTACTCGAGCTCGAGCTTGCCGGTGATCGCCGTCAGGCCGGCGTAGAGGTCCGACACCCGGGCCAGGGCGGCCGGCTCGCCGGCGACGAGCGCCCGCCGCTCGGCGTTCGAGGCCACGGACTCCAGCAGCGTGATCGGCAACCGCTGGGACACGCCGGCGTGCTTGTCGACCCGGGCGTCGTCGCGTGCCTGGAAGGCGACCTCCTCGACCGCCTCGGCGACGAAGGTGGGCACACGGACGCCGCTGTCGCGCGCGACCCAGGCCTCCTGCGCGGTCACGGCCATGCCGTCCTCGACGGTGCGCGGGTAGTGGGTCCGCACCTCGCTGCCGATCCGGTCCTTGAGCGGGGTGATGATCTTCCCGCGCGCGGTGTAGTCCTCGGGGTTGGCGCTGAACACCAACATGACGTCGAGCGGCAGGCGCAGCGGGTAGCCCTTGATCTGCACGTCCCCCTCCTGCATGACGTTGAACAGCGCCACCTGCACCTTGCTCGCCAGGTCGGGGAGCTCGTTGACGGCGAACACGCCACGGTTCGCGCGCGGCAGCAGGCCGTAGTGGATGGCCCGCGGGTCGCCGAGCTGGGTCCCGAGCTTGGCGGCCTTGATCGGATCGATGTCGCCGATGAGGTCCGCCACCGTGACGTCGGGGGTGGCGAGCTTCTCCACGTAGCGCGCCTCCCGCGGCAGCCAGGCGATCGGGGTCGCGTCGCCGGCCTCGGCGACCAGGGCCCTGCCCTCGACGGTGACCGGCGCCAGCGGGTCGTCGGGGAGTTCCGCGCCGGCGATGACGGGCACCTCGGGGTCGAGCAGGTCCGTCAGCGAGCGCAGCAGGCGCGTCTTCGCCTGCCCCCGCAGGCCCAGCAGGATGAAGTGGTGGCGCGAGAGCAACGCGTTGACCACCTGCGGCACGACGGTGTCGTCGTAGCCGAGCAGCCCCCGGAACACCGGGCCGCCGCCCCGCAGGCGCTCGATCAGGTTGCCGCGAAGCTCGTCGGCGACCCGCCTGCCGCCGTGGGCGGCCCACGGCGACGCGCGCAGGGCGCCCAGGTCGGCGGGCCTCATCGGGTCTCCATCGCGTCGGGCACGGCATCGAGAGGGGAGTTGGGGCGCATGCGGCATGCTAGCACCGGCCCCGCCGCCGTCACCGTGCCCGGGGCCGTCGTCGGGCCGGTTCCGCGCGCCATCGGAGCGCCGCAACGCACAGGGTAATCTCCCCCATGCACCCGTTCCCCGTCCGCAGCGCCGAACTCCTCGCCGTCGGCACCGAACTGCTCCTGGGCGAGATCGTCGACACCAACTCCGCCTGGCTCGCGCAGCAGCTCGCCGACCGCAGCGTCGACGTGTACTGGTCGCAGCGGGTCGGCGACAACCGCGCGCGGATCGCCGAGGCGGTCCGCCAGGCGGTCGGACGAAGCGACCTCGTCGTGGTGTGCGGCGGCCTCGGGCCGACCGACGACGACGTCACCCGCGAGGCGCTCGCCGACGTCGCCGGCGAGGAGCCGAGCGTGGACCCCGGCCTCGAGGCCGAGCTGCGCGCGCGCTTCGCCCGCTTCTCGCGCACGATGCCCGAGCGCAACCTCAAGCAGGCGTGGCTCATCCCGTCGGCGGAGGCGCTGCCGAACCCGGTCGGGACGGCCCCCGGCTGGCTGCTGCGGGTGCCCCGCGACGGCCAGCCCGACGCCGTCGTCGTCGCGCTCCCCGGTCCCCCGGCGGAGATGATGCCGATGTGGCTCGACCGGGCGCGACCGCGGCTCGCCTTCCCCAGCGCGCGCTTCGTCGCCACCACCTTCAAGACCTTCGGCATCGGCGAGTCCCACGTCGCCGAGCTCCTCGGCGCCTGGACGCAGCGGGCCAACCCGAGCGTCGCCACCTACGCCAAGCGCGACGGCGTGCACGTGCGCGTCGCGGCCAAGGCGGCCGACGACGCCGCCGCGCGGGCGCTCCTCGCGCCGGCCGCTGCGGCGGTAGCCGAGACCCTCGGCGACCGGGTCTGGGGGAGCGACGGCGACGAGCTGGCGGCGCGGGCGCTGGCGGCCGTCGCAGCGCGGAGCGGCAGCCTGGCCGTCGTCGACCTGGCGACCGGCGGGCGGCTCGCCGCCCTGCTCAGCGACGCCCGGCCCAGCGACGACGACGCGGCGATGGACGCCGAGCGGGCCGGCAGCCTCCGCTCAGGGCCGCTCCGGGGCGCCGTGATAGCATGGCGCGACGAAGCGCTGGACGTGCTCGGCGTGCCGTACGCCGTTCGCGATGCCGTCGCGACCGACCCGCTCGGGGCCGGCAGGACGGACGACGAGGTGGACGACGCCGCGGCGCTCGCACGAGCCGCCTGCGCGCGTTTCGCGACGGACCACGGCGTGGCCCTGACCCCCTGGCGGGCGCGGGCTGCGGATGGGATGGCAAGGCCGAGTTGGACCGCCTGTTGGGCGGTGGTCGGTCCCTTCGGGACCGAAGCGCGGCGCGTGACCTTCCCGCCACAGGGCGCGGGAGCCCGTGACGAGCGGCTCGCCTTCTCCACCCTGTTCGCGTTGTGGTCCCTGACGAAGACGTAACGCGGTCCGCCGATCCGGAGGACCGACACCAGCGCCCCGCGCCGGGCGGCCCCGTGGGCCCGCCGCGCTCTGGGGCGCGCCGACCGCCCCGGTCGGCCGAGGAGGCGCGAGCGACGTGGAACCACAACGGAGGAAGGCGCTGGACGCGACCCTGCTGCAGATCGAGAAGCAGTTCGGTCGTGGGGCGATCATGCGGTTGGGGGATGATCCTGGGGGGTTGTCGCATGGGGTGATCAGTACGGGGTCGCTGTCGGTGGATGTGGCGTTGGGGGTGGGGGGGTTGCCGCGGGGGCGGGTGATCGAGATCTATGGTCCGGAGTCGGGGGGGAAGACGACGTTGGCGTTGCATGTGGTGGCGGAGGCGCAGCGGGTGGGTGGGGTGGCGGCGTTCGTGGATGCGGAGCATGCGTTGGATCCGACGTACGCGAAGGCGTTGGGGGTGGATGTCGACGAGTTGTTGGTGAGTCAGCCGGATACGGGGGAGCAGGCGTTGGAGATCGTGGAGCTCCTGGTGCGGTCGGGGGCGGTGGATGTGGTGGTGGTGGATAGCGTGGCGGCGTTGACGCCGCGGGCGGAGATCGAGGGGGAGATGGGGGATGCGCATGTGGGGTTGCAGGCGCGGTTGATGAGTCAGGCCTTGCGGAAGTTGACGGGGGTGATGAGCAAGTCGCGGACGACGGTGCTGTTCATCAATCAGATTCGGGAGAAGATCGGGGTGATGTACGGCAATCCGGAGGTGACGCCGGGGGGGCGGGCGTTGAAGTTCTACGCCAGCGTGCGGATCGAGGTGCGGCGGTTGGGGGACGTGAAGGTGGCGGGTGAGAAGGTGGGGAATCGGGTGCGGGTGAAGGTGACGAAGAACAAGGTGGCGCCGCCGTTTCGGGAGGCGGAGGTGGAGATCGTGTTCGGTCGGGGGATCGATCGGTTGGGGGACTTGGTGAGCATCGCGAGTGATTTGGACGTGGTGCAGAAGAGTGGTTCGTGGTTCGCGTTCGGGGACGTGCGCTTGGGTCAGGGTAAGGAGAAGGCGGTGGCGTTCTTGGCGGGCGAGCCGAGCTTGGAGGCGGAGGTTCGCGGGCGGGTGCTGGAGGCGTTGCACGCCAAGGCCGGCGGCAAGAGCGCGGCCACCGATGCGGTCACGGATGAGGTGGACCTGACGATCGAGGCCTGAGCCTGGCGTGGGCGCTCTGCGGACCCGCACGTTGTGCGGGCCTGCACCGCGTGCGGACCCGCCCGCGGTCCGGGCGACTGTTGTCGCGGTTCGGTCGCCCGGCGGCGGCGGCGGGACGGGGAACCGCGATAGCCTGACGCATGTCCCACCACGACGCGTTCTGGGGTGTCCATCCGATCGTGCCCACACCGTTCCACGACGACGGCGGCGTCGACCTCGACGGCGTGCGGCGCATGGTCGACGCCATGGTCGCCACGGGCGTCCAGGGCATCGCGGTGCTCGGCTTCATGGGGGAGTCGCACAAGCTCACGAGCGCGGAGCGCCGCGAAGTGCTCGGCGCCGCCGTCGAGCAGTCCGCCGGCCGGCTGCCCATCTGGGTCGGGATTCGCGGGCTGGGCACCGCGGCCTGCGTCGAGCAGGCGCAGGAGGCGGAGGCGCTCGGTGCCAGCGCGATCTTCGTGGCGCCGATCCCGCCGCAGTCGGACCCCGCCCTCGAGCGGCACTTCCGCGAGGTGGCCGCCAGCACGGCGCTGCCGATGGCGCTGCACGACTACCCGGCGTCCTTCGGCATCAACCTGTCGGTCGACCTCATCGGGCGCCTGGCGCGGGACGGCGTCGCGCCCTACATCAAGGCCGAGGATCCGCCCGTCATCGGCAAGCAGCGCCGCGTGCTCGCGGCCGCCGATGGGCGCATCGGCGTCTTCGGCGGGCTCGGCGGCGCGTGGCTCTACGAGGAGCTGGTGGCCGGCGCCGCCGGCGTCATGACCGGCCTCGCCTTCCCGGAAGTGCTCGTGGAGATCTTCGCGCGCTTCGCCGCCGGCGACCGGGCCGGCGCCGCCGCCGTGTTCGACCGCGCGCTCCCGGTCATCCGCTACGAGTTCCAGCCCGGCATCGGCGTGGCGCTCCGCAAGCACGTGTTCCGGCGCCGCGGCATCTTCGCCGGCGAGCACGTGCGGGCCCCCGCGAGCCCGGTCGACGCGGTGACGCTGGCCGACTTCGAGGCGGTCGTCGACCGTTGCGGCCTGCGGATCGACGCGCCGGGGTGGACGCTTCCGCCAGTGGAGGGCCCCGTCCCGCCGAGCCGGCCGGCCCCGTGCATGACTGGACCCGCGGCCCCGTTCGGGCCGCGCTCGCCCGACGCACGCGCCCGCTAGGGCCGTGACAGAATCGAGGATCATGACCTTGGCCCACACGGAAGCCCCGCCCGAGCCGCCGAGCCCCGCGTTCGACCCACACGTCAACGACTTTTCGCTGGTCGTCGCCACCGCCAACGGCACCGGTTCGCAGACCGCCAACCTCACCCTGATGCGGTCGTTCTTCCGCATGGGTGTGCCGGTGAACGGCAAGAACGTGTTCCCGTCGAACATCCAGGGGTTGCCGACCTGGTTCCACATCCGGGTCAGCAAGGACGGCTACCTCGGCCGCAAGGAGAGCGGCCTCCTCGTTGCCTTCAACCCGGCGACCGTGGACGCCGACTTGCGCGAGCTTCCGCCCGGCGGTGCGGCCGTCGTGCGCGACGACCTGCACCCGTCGGTCGCCCGCGACGACATCACCGTCTACCGGCTCCCCGTCAAGCGGATCCTCGAGGTCAGCGACGCCAAGGGCAAGGTGCGCGACTACCTCGGCAACATGGCCTACGTCGGCGCGCTGGCGTGGCTGCTTGGCGTCCCGCTCGAGGTCGTCGAGCACGCGCTGAGCGTGCAGTTCGGCGGACGGCGGAAGCTGGTCGACCCGAACATGCTGATCGTCCGCGCGGCGCACGCCTGGGCCGTCGCGAACCTGGAGAAGCGCGATCCCTTCCGCGTCGTGCCGATGGACCTCACGCGCGACCTGCTGCTCATGACGGGCAACGAGGCCGGGGCGCTTGGCAGCGTCTTCGGCGGCGTCAGCGTGGTCGCTTGGTACCCCATCACGCCGTCGACGTCCTTCGTCGACGCCCTGCGCGAGTTCCTGCCGCGCTTGCGCCCGCCGCACGATGGCGGGCGGAGCTACGCCATCGTGCAGGCCGAAGACGAACTGGCGGCCGCCGGCATGGTCGTCGGCGCGGGCTTCGCCGGCGCCCGCGCGCTGACGGCGACCAGCGGACCGGGCATCTCGCTGATGGCCGAGTTCACCGGGTTGGCGTACTACGCCGAGGTGCCGGCCGTCATCTGGGACGTGCAGCGGGTCGGGCCGAGCACGGGCATGCCCACCCGCACGAGCCAGGGTGACCTCGCGTTCGCCTACACCCTCGGGCACGGCGACACGGCGCACCCCGTGCTGCTCCCGTCGTCGATCGAGGAGTGCTTCGAGTTCGGCTGGCGGGCCTTCGACCTGGCCGACGAGCTGCAGACCCCGGTGTTCGTGCTCAGTGACCTCGACCTGGGCATGAACACCTGGATGGGCGAGCGCTTCGCCTACCCGGAGGGACCGCTCCGCCGCGGCAAGGTGCTGTCGGCCGAGGACGTCGAGGCGCGCGGCTTCGCGCGCTATGCGGACCTCGATGGGGACGGGATCGGCTGGCGCACCCTGCCGGGTAACCCGCACCCGCGCGGCGCGTACTTCGCCCGCGGCACGGGCCACAACGCCGCCGCCAAGTACAGCGAGCGGTCGGACGACTGGCTGGCGAACATGCAGCGACTCGCGCGCAAGCGCGAGACCGTCCGCCGTGCCGTGCCGGCGCCCGCCGTCGAGCGGCGTCCGGGCGCCCGCGCCGGGGTGATCGCGTTCGGTACCACCCGCTACGCGTTGGCCGAGGCGCGCGAGCGCATGGCGGCGCGTGGGCAGCAGGTCTCGTCGCTGCGCCTCAGGGCGCTGCCGCCGAGCGACGCCGTGCGGGCGTTCATCGAGGAGCACGACGTCACCGTGGTGCTGGAGATGAACCACGACGCCCAGCTCTTCGGCATCCTGGCGGCGGCCTTCCCCGACCTCGCCCCGCGCCTGCGGAGCATCGCGCACCTCGACGGGGTGCCGTTCACCGCCGGCTTCATCGACGACCGCCTGCAGCCCTTCCTGGCCGCAGAGGAGGCCTGACGTGGACCGTCCCCAAGCCATCCGCGCCGCCAACGCCATCGGCCTCACCAAGGCCGAGTACGGCGGCAGCCCCAGCACGCTGTGCAAGGGGTGCGGCCACAACTCGATCGCCAACCAGATCCAGCAGGTCGCCTACGACCTGGCGCTGCGGCCGCACGAGATCCTCAAGCTCAGCGGGATCGGCTGCTCGAGCAAGTCGCCCGCCTACTTCCTCGGCATGTCGCATGGTTTCAACTCGCTCCACGGCCGCATGCCCGCCGTCGCCACCGGCGCGCTGCTCGGCAACCACCACCTGCGCGGCATCGGCGTGTCGGGCGATGGCGACACCGGCTCGATCGGCTTCGGCCAGTTCAAGCACATGGTCCGGCGCAACGTGCGGATGGTGTACCTCGTCGAGAACAACGGCGTGTACGGCCTGACGAAGGGCCAGTTCTCGGTCACCGCCGACGAGGGACAGGAGCTCAAGTACGCGGGCCTCAACGACTTCCCCGCCGTCGACCTGTGCCTGGAGGCGATCGCCGCCGGCTGCGGCTTCGTGGCGCGCTCCTTCGCCGGCAACGCCAAGCAGGTGCGCGAACTGCTCAAGGCGGCCCTGGCGCACCGCGGCACCGCCTTCATCGACGTCATCAGCCCCTGCGTCGCGTTCAACAACGAGGACAGCAGCCGCAAGAGCTACGCCTACGGCCGCGACCACGAGCAGGCGATCCAGGAGATCGGCTGGGTGCCGCAGCAGGACGAGATCGTCATCGAGCCGACGGAGCCCGGCGAGGTCCGCCTGGTGCCGCTGCACGACGGTTCGCGCCTGCGGCTGCAGCACCTGGAGGAGGACTACGACCCGACCGATCGCCGTGCCGCCGTCGACCGCCTCATGCGGGCGGACGCCGCGGGCGAGTTCCTGACGGGACTGCTCTTCTACGATCCGTCGCGCCGCGGACTCGCCGAGACGCTCGGGCTGGGCGAGCACACCCTGGCGGCGATGCCCGACGCCCGCTTGCGCCCGCCGCCGGAGGCGCTGGCAGACGTGCTGCAGCGCTTCTGACGCGATGCGCCTGGGCGCCGTCCCGGAGACGCCGATCGAGTGGCTGGCGCTGCGCACGGGCCGCATCCCGACGCCGTTGGTCGATACCCACCTGGCGTTCGCCTTCGCGCGCACGCTGATGGTGGCGGTGCGGATCGGCGTCTTCGAGGCGCTCGCCGATGGCGACGGCACGGCCGCCGAGGTCGCCCGCCGCTGCGGCACCTCGGCCGCCCCGACCGAGCGCCTGTTGCACGCCCTCGTCGGGATGGGATACCTGCGCCCGGGACGCACCGTCGACCGCGTCGGTCTCACCCGTGGCAGCCGTCGCTGGCTGACCCGGGCCTCGCCCGACGAGGTGCTCGACAAGGTGCTCTTCGGCTTCGACGAGTGGCGCTTCGTCGAGGGGTACGAGGCGTACGTGCGGGACGGGCGCGCCATCGACATGCACGCCTCGCTGGGTCGCGAGCCGTTGGACGCGCCCGCGGGCCCGTCCGGAGGCGGGCGCATGCCCGCGGGCGGGCGGGCGCCCGCGGGCGGGCGGGCGCCCGCGCAGGCGGTGGACGGCTCGCCGACCCCCACGGCCTGGGCCCGCTACCAGCGGGGGCTGCGGGCGGTCGCCGGCGTGTCCGCCGCGGAGGTCGCGCGCAGGACGCCAGTGCCCCGCGGCGCGCGGCGCATGCTCGACATCGGCGGCGCGCACGGCCGCTTCGCCGCCGCCGTCCTCCGTCGGCACCCTTGGCTGACGGCGGAGGTCCTGGAGCTACCGGAGGCGGTGGCCGCGTCCGCCGACCTGCTGGCCGCCGAGGGGATGGGGGACCGGCTGCGGCACCGCGCAGGCGACGCGCTGCGCGAGCCGCTCGGCGAGGGCGAACTCGACGTCGTCTTCGCCTCCCAGTTCAACCACCACCTGAGCGACGACGCCAACCGCGTGCTCGCCCGCCGCGTCGCGGCGGCGCTGCGACCCGGCGGCGTGTACGTCATCCAGGACCTGGCGCGCCCGGCCGACGCGCGCGAGGCGCGCCGCGCGCGACTCGGCGCGCTGCTCGACCTCTACTTCGGCGCCACCAGCGACGCCGGCACCTACACGATCGCGAGCATGCGCGCGTGGCAGGCGGAGGCGGGCCTGCGGCCGCTGGCGACGCGTTGGTTGCGGACGCTTCCGGGGCTCGTGCAGCAGGTGGCCGTCCGCCGCTAACCCCCGCGCAGCGGGCGCTGGGCGTAGCGCTCGAGCCGCTGCCTCGTCCGCGGGTCGCCGCCGGTGATCTCCAGGGTCACCCCGACTTCCGCGGCCTCGGTGCGCAGGCGCCCGAGGAC
>JAHYJQ010000383.1 GCA_019429025.1 Trueperaceae bacterium
GGACGTCCGGCCGCGGCCCCCTCCAGCGTCGGTTCAGCCGCCCGCGGCCGCCGCCAGTTCCTCGATCAGCTCGTCGAGCTCGCGCTGCGCCTCGGCCCGCTCGTTGCGCCGGTCGGCGATCGCCTCGCGCAGCTCGGTGAGCAGGTTCTCCTGCGCCTCGAGGTCGGCGAGGTAGCGGCGGTACAGCGACGAGCTGCGCTCCAGGGCCGCCATGTTGTCGCGGATGCGGGACTGGTCGCGGAACACCTCGTTCACCTGCGCCTCGAGCGCCACCACCTGGCGGTCGAGCTCGGCCATGGTGCGCTGCAGCTCGAGGACGGCCTCCAGGGCCTCGCGGTCGGCGTCGGAGAGGTCGACGTTCTCGAGGTAGAAGGCGATCTGGTCGCCGCCGACGTTGGCCACCGCCGTCCGCCGGCCATCGAGGCGCTCCATGACGACGCTCAGCACGCACGCGTCGTCCGCGCAGCGCAGGTGCGCGGGCACGGTCGGGTCGGCCGGGGCGCCGGCGCCGATCTCGACGCCGAAGCGCCAGGCGTCGCCGGTCTCGACCGGGCCCGCCGGCGACACGACCGCGAAGCCGGCACGCTGCGGGTGCTCGACGACGACGAAGCGCTCGCCGTCGCCGCGCGGTTCGAGCCGGTAGCGGGTGGTGAGGACGCTGCGCCACGACGTCTCGAGGACGCTGCCGCGCAGGACGGCGGAGACCACGCGCTCGGGCTCGCTGGCGCTGGCGACCGACACCCGCAGGTCGAGGTCGACGGCGTAGGCCAGCATGCGGCTGTCGTCGGGCACGACGTCGGCGAGGAGCGCCTGGCCGGCGAAGCCGCCCTCGTCGAAGACGGTGACGGGTCCCGCCGCGAGGTGCAGGCCGCTGTCGTTCACCAGCCGCACCGCCCGCAGCGGGTGGTCGCGGAGCACGTCGGCGTCGTACCAGCTCACGGCGTGCGCCTCGACGGTGGCGACCACGATGGGGATCATCGCCGACTCGAAGCGACCCACGGTCACCGGCTCGCTCACGCGGTAGGCGAAGGTGGCGCCGCCGGCGACGCCCTCCGCGGCCGCCTCCACGCCCTCGCCGCCGAAGCCGGGCGCGGCCGACTCGAGCGCGTCCGCCATCATCGCGGGCGACGGCGCCATCATCGAGCGCGCGGCCTCGGCCGCCATCGGCGCGAACTGGCCCGCGTCCGCGACGGGGTCGAGCACGGGCGCGGTGGCGACGTCGACGCGCGGGCGATCGACGTAGACCGGCGCGTAGAGGCTGGCGACGAAGCTGATCGGCTGGCCGGCGACGAACCACACCGACACGTCCTCCAGGTCGAGGGCGGTCGGGTTGTCGAGGATGGCCCACCCCTGCAGCTCGGCGCGGCCGGGTTCCTCCAGCGCGAGGCGGTAGCTGGCCTTCCACACGGGCATCTCGCGCACGTACGCCACGCGCACCTCGCGCTCGCCCTCGCCCACGAAGCGCAGCCGCACGCTGGCGGCGTCGCCGCCGCGGTAGCGGGCGATGGCGGCGAGCGCGGCGTCGAGCTCGGCCTGCAGCGCCTCGCGCTCGAAGGCGACCGCGCGCACCTCGTCGAGGTCGATGCGCTGCAGCCCGGCGTCGGTCGCCAGCGTCAGCAGCGTGCGCGGGGCCTGGTCGGGCACGTTCACGCGCTCGACGTTGACGATCACGCCGCGCAGCGTCTCGCCGGCCTCGATGCGCACCGCCTCGCCGCGCGCCTGCGCGAGGAGCTGCGCCAGCGTCGGGTCGCCGGAGAGGTCGAGGGCGTAGCTCGACAGGACCCGCCCCAGCGGGTCGCGGGCGCCGTAGCGCACGGCCTCGACGCGGCCGCCCCCGAGGTCCTGGACCACCAGGCTCTGCAGCAGGTCGTCCATGTGCTCCGGGGCGACCGGCAGCTCGATCTCCTGCGTGCCGACGACGGTGCCGGCGTGCTCGAAGTAACCGACCCCGTTGGTGAACAGCACCAGGTGCCGCACCGGCAACTCGCCGGTGGGGGCCTCGGCCGCGGGTTGCGCCCAGGCCCAGGCCATCGCCGCGGCGACGACCAGGACCGCGAACCGATTCCTGCTCCGACGTGCGCCCTTGCTCGTGGTGTCCATGGCCCGATGCTAAGGCCCTTGGATGAGGGGTGCTGGAGCGGATGCCGCGCGGGTTCGGGGGCTAGCATGGAGCGACCCGTGGGGAGGTGGACACGATGGCTCTCGGCTGGGACGCAACGCGCGACCCGTGCGACGACGCCGTGCGCGCGGCGGCCGGCCAGCTGCGCGTCGCGCTGCGCGAGCTGCGCGGCGCGCAAAGGGAACCGCGCGGCGCGCAAGGGGAACCGCGCGGCGCGCAAGGGGAACCGCGCGGCGCGCAAGGGGAACCGCGCGGCGCGAACGGGGCGGGATCGCAGGCCGGCGCACCAGCTGCCGGCGGCGACGCCGACACGGCCATCCACGAGGCGCGCAAGGCGCTGCGCCGAGCGCGGGCGATGGGCGAACTGCTGCGGCCGCTGGCGGGTGCCGACCTGGCCGGCGACTTCGTCGATGCGGTGCGCGGCGCGCGCCGTCGGCTCTCGGAGGC
>JAHYJQ010000384.1 GCA_019429025.1 Trueperaceae bacterium
ACATGGTTAGGGCGCCGCGATTGGGGTCCGGGCTTACGGTCGTGGGCGCGCGCGGCGCCCCGCCGGCGGCTCAGCCCGGCGGCCGCTCCAGCCGCGCGACCGACACCACCGTCCGCCACGGCACCACCTGCGCCGCGAAGTGCGCGCGGTAGCGGCGCGCGACTTCGTCGACCTCCTGCGCGTCCAGCTCGCCCGCCAGCGCCCGTGCGTAGGTGCCCGGCGCCGCGGCGTCCCCGAACCAGCGCGCCACGGCCTCCGCCGGCAGCCGCTGGTCGCCGTGGACCACGACGTCGGTCTGGATCGCCACGGTCAGCCCGGCGGCCTCCGCCAGGGCGCGCCAGCGCGCCTCGTCCCACGCGTGGGCGCCGGCGTACAGCGCCTCCTCGCACGCCCGGACGCGCGCCCCGAGCGCCTCGGCGTCGGTCCAGTCGACCAGCGCGGCGAGCCGCTGGGCGCGGGCGGCGTCCGTCTCCGCGAGCAGGATCGCGCCGTCGGGCGTGAGCAGCGCGGCGAGCGCCGCCAGCAGCGCCTGGGCGTCCGCGGCTTCGGCCAGCGCCCCGCGCCCGAGCACGCGGTCGAAGCGCGCGGCCGGGTCGCGCGCGGCCACGGCGGCCGCCACGGCGTCGACGGCCGCCTCCAGCACCACCGGCCGCTCGAGCTCGTCGAGGCGCGCGGCCTGCTGCCGTAGGGCGGCCGCGTGCGTGGCGTCGCCGGTGGCCGCCCAGACCTGCCCCTCCGGCGTGCGCCGCACGCCCTCCCACACGAGCAGCCCGCTGCCGGCCGCGACGTCGAGCAGCAGGTGGTGCCGCTGCACGCGGGCCGCGTCGAACAGCGCGTCGCGCACCCGCGCGAGCCGCGCGCCGGCGCCGGAGACCGTGCGCTGCAGCCAGCGGTCGCGGGCGCGGTCGGTCGGCGAGTTCGTCAGCACCTCGACCGGCGCGCGCGACTCCTCCTCGAGCATCGCCGCGAGCTGGGCCTCGCGTCGCCGCGCCACCTCGTCGCGCACGCGCGACTCGGCGCCTTGGGCGGACGGCTGGTAGAAGACCTTGGCTTGCAGCGCGTCCGGCAGGTACTGCTGCGCGACCCAGTGGTCGCGGTAGGCGTGCGGGTAGGCGTAGCCGGCGCCGTGGCCGAAGCCCTCGGCGTCGCGGTTGCCGTCGCGCAGGTGGTTCGGCACCTCGCCCTCGCGCTCCTTGCCGACGGCGTCGAGCGCGTCGAAGAAGCCCATCGTCGAGTTCGACTTCGGGGCCGTCGCCAGGTACAGCGTCGCCTGCGCCAGGTGGTAGCGGCCCTCTGGCAGGCCGACGTAGTCGTACGCCTGGGCCGCGGCGGCGACCACGCCGAGCGCCTGCGGATCGGCGAGGCCGACGTCCTCGCTCGCCAGGATCAAGAGCCGCCGCAGGATGAAGCGCGGATCCTCGCCCGCGTACACCATCTTCGCGAGCCAGTACAGCGCCGCGTCGGGGTCGGAACCGCGCACGCTCTTGATGAACGCGCTGATGGTGTCGAAGTGGGCGTCGCCCTCCTTGTCGTAGAGCACGGCGCGCTGCTGGATCGACTCCTCGGCCACCGCGCGGGTGACGCGCACCGCGCCGTCGTCGTCCGGCTCGGTCGTCTCGACGGCGAGCTCGAGCGCGTTGAGCAGCGAGCGGGCGTCGCCGTTGGCCACCGCGACGAGGTGCTCGAGGGCGTCGTCGTCGAGGCGCACCGCGCGGCGGCCGTAACCGCGCTCGGGGTCGGCGAGCGCCTGCGCGGCGACCGCGCGCAGGTCCGCGTCGGTCAGCGGCTTGAGCTGGAAGATGCGCGAGCGCGACACCAGCGCCTTGTTGACCTCGAAGTAGGGGTTCTCCGTGGTGGCGCCGATCAGCGTGACGGTGCCGCTCTCCACCCACGGCAGCAGCGCGTCCTGCTGGGCCTTGTTGAAGCGGTGCACCTCGTCGACGAAGAGGATCGTGCGGCGGCCGGCCCGCTGCTGCTCCTGCGCCTCCGCGACGGCCTCGCGGATGTCCTTGACGCCGCCGAGCACGGCGTTGAGCGAGGTGAAGCGCGCCCGCGTCGTGTTGGCGATGACGCGCGCCAGCGTGGTCTTGCCGGTGCCGGGCGGGCCGTAGAGGATGACGGAGCTCAGCTGGTCGGCGGCGATCGCGCGCCGCAGCAGGCGGCCCGGGCCGAGGATGTGGTCCTGGCCGACGTACTCGTCGAGCGTGCGCGGCCGCATGCGGGCCGCGAGCGGCTGGTCGTCGGGGCGCTGGAACAGCGTGGGACCGGTGTTCACGACGACCCCAGCGTACGCTCCGCGCCCTGGCGGCGGCTCAGAAGAGCCGCCCCTGCG
The DNA here is from genome assembly GCA_019429025.1 of Trueperaceae bacterium. Lineage (GTDB taxonomy): Bacteria > Deinococcota > Deinococci > Deinococcales > Trueperaceae > JAABTL01. Next base: position 2,333 of record JAHYJQ010000384.1, read on the forward strand.
CGGACCGCCCCGGCACGCGGAAGTGCGCCGTCGCCAGCGGTGGCCACGCGCGCTCGAGCCCGACGCGCCGGCGGTGGACCTCGAACACCTGCCGGAGCTGCTCGACGTACGTGCCCCCGCCCCGCATGCGGTGGCCGAAGCGCGGGTCGTCGAGCCGCCCGCCGCGCGCCTCGCGCAGCCGGGCCAGCCCGCGCTCGGCCCGCCGCGGCGCCGGCGCGCGCAGCCAGTCGACG
>JAHYJQ010000031.1 GCA_019429025.1 Trueperaceae bacterium
GGCCTGGGCGCCGGGGACGTGGCGGACCGCCTCCTCGGGGAGGCGGCGGTAGGGTCCGCCCGCGCCCTCGGGCGCGGCCAGGACGGCCTGGGTCAGCGCGAGGACGGCCCGCCGTAACGCGGCTCCGCGCGTCCCCTCCCGCTCGTCGTCAGTCCACGCCGGCATCTACCCCGAGTCTATGGCATCGGCCCGGCGCCGGCCGTGGCCGCCCGGGCGCGTCGCGCGACGCTCACGCCGTCGCCCGGGGTTGTAGGCTGCGCTCCTCCCGCGGCCGCGGGACACGTGGAGGCCACCATGCGCAACGTGTTCGTCGCTCTCGCGATCCTTCTCGGCGCGTCGCTCGCCGCCGGTCAGACCCTGACCACGGCCATCGGCGCCAACCCGCCCACGCTCGACCCGCAGCTGACCTTCAACGGCTTCTCCTTCCACGTCACCAACCAGGTCTACGAGACCCTGGTGCGGGTGACCCCGGAGGGCGACGTCGTGCCGGGCCTGGCGGTGGACTGGCGCTACCCCGACCCCACCACCCTGCGCCTCACCCTGCGCGAGGGCGTGACCTTCCACGACGGCTCGCCCTTCGACGCCGATGCCGTCGTCGCCTCGCTCGGCCGCATCCTCGACCCGGCGACGGCCGCGCCCGGCCGCTTCGTCCTGTCGGCCATCCAGGAGGTGCGCGCGGTCGACGCGGCCACGGTCGAGATCGTCACCGACCCGCCCTTCGCGCCGCTGCTGTCGCACCTGGCGCACCCCGTCGCCGCCATCGTGCCCGCCGCGTTGGCCGACACCCTCGCCCGCTCGCCGGTGGGCACCGGCCCGTTCGCCTTCGTCCGTTGGGTCGACGGCAGCGAGGTCGTGCTGGCGGCCAACGCCGCCTACTGGGGCGGCGCGCCGGCGATCGACCAGGTCGTGGTCCGCATCATCCCCGAGGTCAGCACCCAGATCGTGGAGCTGCGCTCCGGCGGCGTCGACATGATCTTCAACGTGCCGCCCGACAACTTCCTCACCCTGCAGGCGGACCCCGCGATCACCACGGGCGCGATCGACGGCTGGAGCAGCACGCACCTCATCATGAACGTCGCCAGCCCCAAGCTCGCCGACCTGCGCGTGCGGCAGGCGCTGGCGCACGCGATCGACAAGGCGCTGATCGCCGAGGAGATGCTGCGCGGCCTGGCGAAGCCCGGCGTCGCCCCGATCCCCGGCACCGTCCGTTACGCCGTGGAGCTCGAGGAGCCCTACCCGTACGACGCCGAGGGCGCCCGCGCCCTGCTCGCCGAGGCCGGCGTCAGCGACTTGCGGCTGCGCCTCGACCTCTACCAGAACCCCGACCTCGAGGCCGTGGCGCAGGTGCTGCAGTTCGCCTTCGACGAGATCGGCGTCGACCTCGAGATCCGCGTCCAGGACTTCTCCGCCTACACGCAGGCGGTGCAGTCCGACGACATGGAGCTGGCGATGACCGGTTGGGGCACCGTCACCCTCGACGCCGACTACACGCTCTACGCCTTCTTCCACTCGGGCGAGATCCCGGGCAACAACCGCTCCCGCTGGGCCGATCCGGAGATCGACGCCCTGCTCCAGCGCGGTCGCGACGAGCCCGTCGACGCGGTGCGCGCCGAGGTGTACGCGCAGGTCCAGGCCGCGGCCGTGGACGCGCTGCCGATGGTGACGCTGTACTACCCGCGCTTCACCTTCGCGAAGCGCCCCGCGGTCCAGGGCGAGGCCATCGCCTTCTCCTGGATCCTCCTCGACCTGCGCGGCGCCACGCTGGCCGACTGAGCCTTGCTGCGCTACGCGCTGGGCCGGCTCATCGGCACGCTGCCGGTGCTGTTCGGGGTGACCCTGCTCGTCTTCCTGATGGCCTGGGTCACCCCGGGCGATCCCGTGGTCGCCATGCTCGGCGAGGCGTCGCAGGGCATCTCGCGCCAGGCGCTCGAGGACCTGCGCGGTGAGCTGGGCCTCGACCGGCCGCTGCCCGTGCAGTACGTGGGCTACGTCGCAGGCCTGCTGCGCGGCGATCTCGGCGACTCGGTCCGCTCGCGCCGCCCGGTGCTCGCCGAGATCCGCGACCGCCTGCCCGCGACGATCGAGCTCGCCCTCGCCGCTCTGGCGATCGCCGTGGCGCTGGGGGTCACGCTCGGCGTGCTGGCGGCCGTCCGCCAGCGCACCTGGGTCGACGGCGCCGCCATCGCCGTCGCCCTGGTGGGCGTGTCGATCCCGGTCTTCTGGTCCGGCTTCCTGCTGATGATGGTCTTCGCCCTCGAGCTCGGCTGGCTGCCGGCCAGCGGCCGCGGGACGTGGCAGCACCTGGTGCTGCCGGCGGTCACCGTCGGCGTCTCCTCGGCGGCCTTCATCGCCCGCATCACCCGCGGCGCCGTGCTCGAGGCGCTGGCGCAGGACTACGTGCGCACGGCCAAGGCCAAGGGGCTGGCGCCGCGCCGGGTGGTCGTGCGGCACGCCCTGCGCAACGCGCTGCTGCCGATCGTCACGGTCGTCGGCCTGCAGCTCGGCGGCCTGCTCGGCGGCGCGGTACTGACCGAGACCGTCTTCGCCTGGCCCGGCGTGGGGCGGCTGCTGGTCGACGCCATCGTCGCCCGCGACCTGCCGCTCGTGCAGGGCAGCGTGCTGGTCGTGGCGCTGCTCTTCATCCTCGTCAACCTGGCGGTCGACCTGTCGTACGCGGCCATCAACCCCAAGGTGCGCTATGGCTGAGCCCCGTCGTTCCCCCTGGTGGCGGCGCGCCTGGTCGGCGCCGGGCATGCGCCGCTTCCGCCGCCACCCCGGCGCCTGGGTCGGCTCGGCGATTGTCCTCACGCTGGTGCTGGCGGCGGCGTTCGCGCCCCTCCTGGCTGACCGGCCGCCGACGCAGCAGGACCTGCGCGCGCGCCTGCGGCCCCCGTCGGCGGAGCAGCCGTTCGGCACCGACGAGTTCGGCCGCAGCGTCTTCTCGCGCGTGCTGCACGGGGCGCGCCTGTCGCTGGCGACCGGCCTGCTGCCGGTGGCGGCGGCGCTGGTGCTCGGCTCGACGATCGGCCTCGTGGCCGGCTTCTTCCGTGGCCGCCTCGACGCCGTGCTCATGCGCGCGATGGACGTGCTGCTCGCCTTCCCGTCGCTGCTGCTGGCGCTGGCGGTGGTCGGCACGCTGGGGCCCGGCGTCGTCAACGCGGTGATCGCCATCGCCATCGTCGACGTGCCGCAGTACGCCCGGCTGGTGCGCAGCGTGGTCCTCGGCGCGCGCGAGGAGGAGTACGTGCAGGCGGCGCGCGCCCTGGGCGCCGGTGACGGCCGGCTCATGTGGCGCCACGTGGCGCCGAACGCGGTCGGCCCCATCGTCGTGCAGGCGACCCTCGGCATCGGCTTCGCCATCCTGGCGATCGCCGGGCTGTCGTTCCTCGGTCTCGGGGTGCAGCCGCCCGTGTCGGACTGGGGCGAGATGCTGGCCCGCGGTCGCCGCTACCTGCCGGACGCGACCTGGCTGATGATCTTCCCGGGGCTGGCGGTGTCGCTGACCGTCCTCGGCTTCAACCTGTTGGGCGACGCGCTGCGCGACGCGCTCGACCCGAAGGCGTGAGCGGCGCCGGCGGCCCCGGCGGCGCCGGGCGGTCCGTCCGGTGCCGTCGCCTGCCTCGGCGTCGCCCGCTGCGTCAGCCCCCACCGGTGCGTCGGCGCTGGCCGACGCCTCAGCGTCGGCCCTCGTAGCTGATCAGCAGCCCGACGAACAGGCTCGAGAAGAGGACGATCGCGAGCGCGAAGGGGGCGGCCTCGGCCAGCATGCCCTCCGAGGTGCGCGTGAACACGCGGACCGCCAGCGTGTGGAAGCCGGTGGGCGCCAGCAGGTAGGTGAGCGGGAGCTCCTTCATCGCGACCATGAGCACCAGCGCGGTGCCGGCCACCACGGGCCGGCGGATGACCGGGAAGGTCGCCTGGAAGAAGGCGGTGAAGGGCCGCCGGCCGAGCGAGCGGGCGGCCTCCTCGAGGCGCGCCGGCGCCTGCAGCAGCGCGGAACGGATCGGCCCGATGGCGAGCGCGAGGAAGCTGATGACGTAGGCGCCGACCAGCAGCGTCGCGGTCTGGTAGAGCCACGGTACGGACCTGAGCGAGAAGAACACCAGGGCGAGCGCCAGCGACACGGGCGGGATGGCGTAACCGAGGTAGGCGAGCCGCTCGATGAGGCGGCCGCCCGGCAGCTGCACGCGGGTCGCCAGGTAGGCGACCGCCATCGCCGCCGCCGCCGTCAGGACGGCCGCGGGCGCGGCGACCGACGCCGTCCGCGCGAACGCCTCGGCGACGGAGCGCCACGCCTCGGCGGTGGGCGGCGCCAGGACGATCCACGAGCCCAACACGACGGCGGGCAGCCCGATCGACGCCGCCAAGACGAGGCCGGCATACGCGTGGGCGAGGGGCGCCCAGCGGCCCAGGCGCGTCATGACGACCGCGCGCTGGGAGCCGCTGCCGATGCGCGCGTAGCGGCGGCGGCCGAGCAGGCGTCCCTCGCTGGCGACGATCGCCAGCGTCAGCCCCAGCAGGATGAGCGACAGCCAGGCGGCGTAGGTGCGGTCGAAGGCGGAGGCGTACTGCAGGTAGATCGCGTAGCTGAAGGCCTCGAAGCGCATGAGCGCGACCACGCCGAAGTCGCCGAGGACGTAGAGCGCGATGACCAGCCAGCCGGCCAGCAGCGCGGGCCGCAGCTGCGGCAGGATGACCTGGCGGAACACCTCGCGGTCGCCGTAGCCGAGGCTCCGGGCGGTCTCCTCGAGGCTGGGGTCGAGGCCCAGCAGCGCGGCGCGCACGTTGAGGAAGAGGTAGGGGTAGGTGTAGAGGGCGAGCGCGGCGACGGCGCCCCAGTAGCCCGTCGGCCGCGGGACCGTGACGCCCAGCAGCTGGCTGAGGAAGCCCTGGTTGCCGCCCAGGCTGATGAGCGCGTAGGCGACGACGTAGCCCGGCACCGCCAGCGGAACGACCGCGAGCACGGTCGTCAGGCGCCGCCAGCGCAGGTCGGAGCGCACCATGAGCCACGCCAGCGGCACCGCCATCGCGGTCGTGAGCAGCATGACGCCGCCGGTGAGCGCGACGGTGTTGACGAGCAGCGTCCAGGTCCGGGGCCGGAAGACGAGCCGCTGGATGGTGGCGGGATCGGCCTCGAACGCGCGCAGCACCAGGTAGACGAGGGGCACCAGCGTGCCGATCCCGGCGAGCGACGCCGGGATCAGGACGAACCAGGGTAGGCGGCGGACGCGCAGCGTCCAGGTGGGGGCGGAACTCAGAGGAGGCCGACCTCCCGCAGCAGGTCGAGCGTGCCGTCGAGGTCCTCGAGCACGTCGAGATCGACGTCCGGGCTGGCGGCCAGCAGGGCCTCGAAGGTCGCCAGCCGGGGGTTGGCCGCGACGTCCGGCACGACCGGGTACTCGTACACCTCGTCGGTGAAGTAGGCCTGGGCTTCGGCCGAGAGGAGGAAGGCGAGGAAGCGCTCGGCGGCGTCGACGTTGCGGCTCGTGGCGACGACGCCCGCGGCCGCGACGTTGACGAGGTTGCCGATGTCGCCGTCCGCGAAGAAGCCCTGGGCGACCGGGTAGTCGGGGTCGTTGGCGAGGAAGCGCAGGAGGTAGTAGTTGTTGACCAGCGCGTAGTCGACCTCGCCGGCGGCGATCGCCTCGACCTGCGTGGTGTTGTTGCGGTAGCTCTGCACGCCGTTGGCGATCATGCCACGCAGCCAGGCCTCGGTCTCGGCCTCGCCGACCACGACGCGCATGGCCGTCACGAAGGCCTGGAACGAGCCGTTGGTCGGCGCCCAGGCGACGCGGCCGCGGAAGCGCTCGTCGGTGAGGTCGAAGACGGACGCCGGCCAGGGATCGTCACGGGTGCGCTCGGGGCTGTGCGCCAGCACGCGGGCGCGGCCGCTGGTGGCGATCCACAGCCCGTCGCGGCTGCCGTAGATGCTCGGCACGTCGGCGGTGAGCCGCTCGGGCAGGGCCCGCAGGCGGGCGGCGTTCGACAGCGCCCCGAGGGCGCCGGCGTCCTGGCCCCAGTAGACGTCGGCCGGGCTGGCGCGGCCCTCCTCCAGGACGAGGACGGCGAGCTCGGCGGTGCCGCCGTAGCGGACGGCGACGGGGATGCCGGTCTCCGTGGTGAAGCGGTCGACGAGCGGTTGCACCAGCGCCTCGCCCCGGCCCGAGTAGACGGTCAGGGTCTGGGCGAGCGCCGCGCTCGACGGGAGCGTGAGCGCCAGGAGCAGGACGAGGGATGGGCGGGTGAGGCGCATGGTTTTCCTTTCGGAGCGGTCGTCGTTCGCCCGGGGAAACCCGAGTAAGATACTCGGGTATCGGTCGCCAGGATGCTACCGGCCGCGCAGGCCGCCGTCAAGGGGCCTCGCCGGCACCCCGCGGAACCGCGCGCGGTCGCCACGCGCGGTACGCTCCGGCGATGGACGATCCGGTCGGGCAACGCTTCGTGGGCCTGCAGGCCGCGCTCTTCGTGGTGGTCGGCTTCGGCCCGTGGCTCCCGCTGACCATGGACGCCGCCGTGCCGCCGCAGGCGCGCTGGATCGGCCTGGCGATCATGCTCGCCGGGCTGCTGCTCGCGCTGGCCGCCGGCCTGCGGCTCGGTCGCAACCTCACCCCCTTCCCGCGCCCGCGGCCCGGCGGCGAGCTCGTGACCGCCGGCGTCTACGCCTTCGCGCGGCACCCGATCTACGGCGGCGTCCTGCTGTTGGCGATCGGCTGGTCGGTCGCTCAGTCGTCCGTCGCGACCCTGGCGGCCACGGCCCTGCTGTGGGCGCTGTTCGAGGCCAAGTCCCGCTACGAGGAGCGCGCGCTGGCCGAGGCGTACCCCGAGTACCCGAGGTACGCCGCCGCCACCCGCCGCTTCGTGCCCTTCGTGTACTGAGCCGTGGTGCTGCGCCTGCCCATCCGCGAGGCGCTCGAGCGCGCGGGCCTGCCCTTCGCCTCGCTCGAACCGGTGAGGCCCGGCGGCTCGGTGTGGCGGGCGGTGGGGCCCGAGGGCGCCTGGTCGGTCCGCTGGGTCCCGCGCTCGGAGGCGGCGGCCCTCGCCGCGACCGCGCAGTGGCTCGAGCGCCTGGCGGCCGCCGGCGTGGTCGCCCCCCGCCCCTGGCGCCCCGCCGCCACCGCCGCCCATCTTCTGACCGTCGGCGACGGCGTCGCCCTGGTGACCCGCTGGCGTCGCGGCACCACCGTGCTGGAGCTCGGTTGGGACGCCGCCCGCGCCGAGGCCCTGGGCACCCTGATGGCGCGCACGCACCTGGCGGGCGACGGCGGACCGCTGCCGGGCGCCCGGCGCTACGACGGGCCGTGGGCCCGGGGCGCCTGGGGCAGGCTGGCCATCGAGCGGGCCGTCCCGTCGGCGACGGCCGACGAGTGCGCCACCGTCCGCTCCGGGCTCGCCCGGGCGGCCGACGTCCTCGCCACGGCGTGGCACGGTGGGCCGGGCGGGCCCGTGGTCATGGCCCACGCCGACGTCCACGCCGGCAACGTGCTCGAGGTCGCCCGCGTGGGCGAGCGGGTGGAGCTGGCGCTGATCGACGTCGACCGCGCCGGTCTGGCGCCGGTGGCGCTCGACCTGGCGTTCGCGCTGCTGGAGCACGAGGACGCCAACGCCTGGGCGTTGCTGCGCGGCTACCGGCGCTGGCGGCCGCTGGGGGACGGTTTCGAACGCACCGCGGGCGCGTTCCGGGCGCTGGCGATGGCCGACAACCTCGCCTTCCTCGCGGCCTTCGAGCACGAGCGCCCGTACGTGGCTGCCGTCTGGCCGGGCCTCGTCGCCGCCTGCGCGGCGCTCGCGGCGGGCGCGGCCGGCGGCTAGGACGCCGGCGCCCTGCGGCCACGCCGCGGCGTTCAGCCGCGCAGCTTCGACCGCAGGCGCGCCACGGTCGTCGCCCCGGCGCCGTGCCGCAGCAGGTACGCCTCGGCGCCGCCATGGCGGCGGTCGAGGTGCTCGAGCGCGGGCTCGATGAGGTCGGGCGTGGCCCCGAGGAGGCGAACGAAGTCCCGCCGCGCGATGCCGCGCTGCTCCGCGTCGAGCAGGAGGCGCTCGCGGATGGGCCCGATGCGCGGCTCGGTGAGCGCGAAGTCCTCGATGACGGCGTCGCGCGTGACGCCGACGGTCTCCAGGATCAGCAGCGCCAGCAGGCCGGTGCGGTCCTTGCCCACCGTGCAGTGGAACATCGCGGCGCCCTCGGCGTCGGCCAGCAGCCTGGCGGCCGTGGCGAAGGCGGACCCCGCGTGGTCGAGCGCGGCCAGGTAGAAGGCGGTGATGTCCCACGGGTCGGCGGGCTCGATGCCGGTGGCGTTGATCAGCGACCACACCTCGACGTGCTCGATCGCGATGCCGTCGTGACCGGCGAACCCGTTCGGCTCGCGGGCGAGTTCGTGGGACTCGCGCAGGTCGACCACCGTCGTGAGGCCGAAGAGCGTCAGGTGGGCACGGTCCTCGGGCGCCAGCGCGAGGGGGGCGTCGGAGCGCAGCAGCCGACCGTGTCGCGTCAGCCCGCCGCCCGCCAGCGGCAGGCCGCCCAGGTCGCGGGCGTTGAGCAGGCCCGTGAGCGGGAGGAAGCGCGCGGCGTGGGCGTCGTCGATGGGCGAACGGTCCACGGAGCGAGCGTACCGCGCCCGTGCGGGGGCGTCACGAGGGGCGTTGGCCCCGCGTCGTAACCTGGGGCCGATGCCTGCCGGCGGATACGACCTCATCGTGGCCGGCGCCGGGCCCTCCGGCGTGGCACTGCTCGACGCCCTGGCGCGCGTCGGCCTGGGCGACCTGCGGGTGCTGCTCGTCGACCGCGAGCGGCGCCGCGGTGACGACCGCACCTGGTGCTTCTGGGAGACCGACGCGGGGCCCTTCGACCACCTCGTCGCGCACCGGTGGCCGGCCCTCGACGTCCACGGCCCGAACGCCGACGCGCCCGGCCGGCGCCTCGAGCTCGCGCCCTACACGTACAAGCTGATCCGCGGCGGCGACTTCTTCGCGGCGACCGATGCCTGGCTCGCGGGGCGCCCGCAGGTCGAGCGGCGGGTCGGCACGGTGCAGGAGGTGCGCAGCGCGGGCGATCGCGCCGTCGCCGTCATCGACGGGGAGCGGGTCGAGGCGGACTGGGCCTTCGACGCCACCCGCGTCCCGCTCGAGCCCCTCGAGGGGTACCACCTGCTGCTGCAGCACTTCCTGGGGTGGGAGATCGCCACGCCCGACGACCGCTTCGACCCCGGCGTCGCCACCTTCATGGACTTCCGTGTCCCCCAGAAGGACGGCACCTGCTTCGTCTACGTGCTGCCCACCTCGCCGCGCGAGGCGCTCGTGGAGTACACCGTCTTCTCCGCGAGCGCGTGGCCGCGCGAGGCCTACGAGACGGAGCTGCGCGGCTACCTCGCGGGGGTGCTGGGCGTCACCGCCTACGAGGTCGGCCGCACCGAGCTCGGCGTCATCCCCATGACCGACCGGCCGTTCCCGGCGCGCCGAGGCGACCGCGTGATCGCGATCGGCACGGCCGGCGGGCAGACCAAGGCGAGCACCGGCTACACCTTCCGCCGGGTCGTGCGCCACGCGCAGGCGCTGGCCGACGCGCTCGCGCGCAGCGGCAGGCCCCACCTCCCCGCGCGCTGGCGCCGCCACGACTGGATGGACGGCGTGCTGCTGCGCGCGTTGGCGACCGGGCGGCAGGACGGCGCCGAGTTCTTCAGCCGCCTGCTGGAGCGCAACCCCCCCGCCCGCGTGCTCGCCTTCCTCGACGAGGACACCGGCCTGGCGCAGGAGGTCGCGCTCATGGCCAGCGTCGACGTCCCGCTCTTTTGGCGCGTCGGCGCCGAGGTCGCCTGGCGGCGGTGGCGGGCGCGGCGCGACGCTAGGATGCGGACATGAACCGCCCAGTGTCCGCCGCGCCGCAGGTGAAGGAGTCGACCCTCCCGGGCGTCGGCAAGAAGTACGTCATGCCCTTGGAGGACGGGGGGCACGTCGCCGTCATCGTCAAGCCCGACGGCGAGCGGCAGCTCTACCACTTCCTCGAGGACCACGACCGGCCCTGCGACGTCGTCACGCTCGCCGGTAGCGAGGCGCAACAGGTGGCGCAGCTGCTGGGACCGACCCTCGTCGCGCCACCGGATCACGAGGACCTGCAGATCGCCCTCGGCCAGCTCGACCTCGAGTGGATCGAGCTCGACGCGGACTCGCCGATGACCGGCCAGACCCTGCTCGAGAGCGACCTGCGCAGGCGCACGGGCGCCTCGGTCATCGCCGTCCTGCGCGGCGGTGAGGCGATCCCCAACCCACCCGTAGAGCAGCGTTTCGAGGCCGGCGACACGCTGGTGATCATCGGCACGCCCACGCAGTGCGCCGCCGCCCGTGCGCGCATCGAAGGTGACGAGGCGTGAGCCTCGTGCCGGCGGACGCGTGATCCGCCGGCCGCCGAGGCGTCGGCCGGGCGCTGGCCGACGGGGTGGGTCGTGAACCCGGTGCTCGAACTCGGCACCGTGGCGCTCGGCCTCTACCTGGCCGGGTGGCTGGCCCAGCGGCTGGGGTTGGCGAGCATCGTCGGCTACATCGCCCTCGGGCTGGCCTTCGGGCCGGGCAGCCCGGTGCCCATCTACACGGCGAGCGAGACGATCCACCTGTTCGGCGAGCTCGGCCTCCTCATGCTCCTGTTCTTCATGGGCCTGGAGTTCTCGCCGGCGCGCTTCAGCGAGGGCGGTCGGGCGATCGTCGTCGCGGGCACGATCGATCTGACCAACTTCGCCGTCGGCTTCGCGGCCGCCATGCTCCTCGGGTACGGCTGGCTCGCGGGCCTGTTCCTCGGCGGGATCACGTACATCTCGTCGTCGGGCGTCATCGCCAAGCTACTGACCGAGAAGCGCCTGCTCGGGTACCCGGAGGCCGAGCGGACGCTCGGCGTGCTGGTGTACGAGGACCTGGCGATGATCGCCATCCTCGGTGGCCTGGGCCTCCTCACGGCGGGCGGCGGCTGGCAGGACTTCCTCGGCGTCGCGGTCGCCCTCGCGGCGTTCGGCGCGTTGCTGCGCTGGGGACGGCGCCCGCTCGAGCGCCTCCTCTCCCGCGAGGGCGAGACCTTCGTCCTCCTGGCCATCGCCCTCATCGCCCTCGGGTCGATGGGCGCCCACCAGCTCGGTTTCCCGGAGGCCGTCGCGGCGTTCCTCCTCGGCATGATGCTGGCCGAGTCGCGCCACAAGGAGCGGCTCGAGGAGACCCTCGTCCCCTGGCGCGACGTCGCCGCGGCGGTGTTCTTCCTCGACTTCGCCTTGTCGGTCGACCTGGGCGCCGCGCTTGCCGTCGCCCCGATCGCGCTCGTGCTGGCGTTGCTCACGGCCGTCGTGAACCTCGGTTCCGGTTACCTCGCCGGGCGCGTGACCGACCTGTCGCACCGCGCGGCGATCGGGCACGGGCTCATGTTGGTCCCGAGGGGCGAGTTCTCCCTCGTCATCGTCGGCCTCGCCGCCGGCGTGTCGGTCCTGCCCGAGGAGGTCCGCACGGCGCTCACCGGGATCACCTCGGTGTACGTGCTGACGCTGGTGGTCGCGGGCTCGTTCGTGTTCGTCGGCTACGACCGCATCAACGAGCGGCTGGCTCGCTGGCTGGCGTCGCCGGCCGCCCGCCGCAGGCTCCGCGAACGCGAGCGGCGGCTGGCGCGCGTGCGGTCGGACGGCTGACGCCCGGCGTGCGCGACGCCGCGGCCAGCGGCGATCGCGCCGGGTATGGTTCCCGTCAGTCTCACCGCACTCGGAAGAGGTGTCCCATGAACCGTCCCTTCGCCCGCCTCCTCGCACTGGCCGCGCTGCTCGCGTCGTCGGCCGCCCTCGCCATGCAGCCGCTCGCCAGCCCGATCTACTACCTCGTCACCGCGCCCGAGCTCGTGGACGGCGCGCCTGTGATTGGCGAGCTGACGACCGCGAGCGGCCGCAACTTCAAGGACGGCAGCCACCTCGACGTCCTGGTCCTGCGCAGCGCCGGCCAGGAGACGGTCGACGTCCGTGTCGAGAGCGACGACTTCGACGTCTACCTGACGCTCGTGTCGCCCGCCGGCGAGGTGCTCGACGCCAACGACTACGTCCAGCCCACGGGCGGTGCCTTCGACGCCGCGCGGGTGCGGACCTACCTGCCCGAGGCGGGCGCCTACCTCGTCGTCGTCAGCGGCTACGGGCCGAACGACCTCGGGCGCTACACGGTCACGCGCAGCCGCTTCGTGGCCCCGCCCAAGGTGGTCGTCGACGTCGAGGTCCCGGGGCGCTACGACGGCTACCTCGCCGAGATGGCCGCCGACATGCTGTGGATCACGCTGGAGGCGCCGGCCACCGTCGTCGCCGACCTGCGCTCGGGCGACTTCGACACGATCCTCGAGGTCTACGACGGGCGCGGCCGCTTCGTCGACGCCAACGACGACTTCGACGGCACGGACTCGCGCCTGGTGCTCGACCTCGAGCCCGGCCGCTACGAGTTCCTCGTCAAGGGCTACTGGGACGACGCGGACGGGGCGTACGCCTTCACCGTCGACTTCTACCAGCGGCCGCCCAGGGTCGAGGTCGGCGTCGACGCGCCGGGCGTCTTCGAGGGCCTGCTCACGATGGACGCCGTCGACACCTACGTCCTCCACCTCGACGCGGCCGCGACGGTGACCGTCGACCTGCGGTCGAACGACTTCGATGCCTACCTCGAGGCGTACGACGCCGACCTTGACTGGATCGACGCCAACGACGACTTCGAGGGCAGCGACGCGCGGCTGGTGCTGGACCTGGAGGCGGGCACGTACCTCTTCGAGGCGTCGTCCTTCTGGTCGGCGGACGCCGGCGCCTACACCATCGCCTTCGACTGGTAGGGCGGGCGCGCTCGCGCGCCGCGACGACGAGGGGGCCCGCCGTGCGTGCGACGGCGGGCCCCCTCGACCGTGTGGGCCCTATGCCCGCAGCAGGTCGACGATCCCCTCGGCGAGCACCTCGACCGCGATCGGCAGCGCGGCCTCGTCGAGGTCGAAGCGCGGGTGGTGGTGCGGCCAGGCGCTGGCCTCGCCGCCGCGGGCGCCGAGGAAGAAGTAGCAGCCCGGCGCCCGCTGCAGCCACAGCGCCATGTCGTCGCCGCCCATCATCTGCGCGCCCACCACGACCTTGTCGGCGCCCACGACCCGCTCGGCGACGGCGCGCAGGCGCGCGGTCGCGGCGGCGTCGTTGACGACCGCGGGGGAGCCCTCGGTCCAATCCGGGGTCACCGCGGCACGGAAGGTCGTGGCGATCCCGTCGGCGACCTCGTGGATGCGGCGCCGCAGCGTGGCGCGCGTCTCCGCGTCGAAGGTGCGCAGCGTCCCCTTGAGCTCGACCACCTCGGGGATGATGTTGAACGCCGTTCCGCCGTGCACGCTGGTGATGCTGATGACCGCCTGGTCGACGGGGTCGGTCTCGCGTGAGACGAGCGCCTGCAGGGCCAGCACCAGGTGGGCCGCGACCACGATCGGGTCGACCGTCTCGTTCGGCTTGGCGGCGTGGCCGCCGCGGCCGTGGATGGTCAGGCGGAACGAGTCGGTGGCGGCCATCGACGGCCCCTCGCGCACGGCGACCACCCCGAGGGGGTGCATCGACGAGAGGTGCAGCCCGATCGCGTGGTCGGGATCGATGCCGTCGAGCGCGCCGTCGGCGAGCATCGCCTCGGCGCCGCGCACGATCTCCTCGGCCGGCTGGAACACGAACGCCACGCGTCCGCGCAGCTCGTCGGCGCGCGCGATGAGCACCTCGGCGACGGCGAGCAGCACCGCCGTGTGGCCGTCGTGCCCGCAGGCGTGCATCCAGCCGTCGCGCTGCGAGCGGTAGGGCACGTCCTTCTCCTCGGGCACGGGCAGCGCGTCCATGTCGGCGCGCGCCAGCACCGTGGGGCCGGGCCGGCCGCTGTCCCACACGGCGACGACGCCGGTCTTGCCGACGCCGGTGCGGGGTTCGAGCCCCAGCGCGCGCAGGCGCTCGGCGACCACGCCCATCGTGCGCACCTCCTCGAAGGCGATCTCGGGGTGCCGGTGCAGGTCGCGGCGCAGCGCGACGGTGCGTTCGGCCAGGGCCTGGGCGTGCTCGTGGATGCTGGGCATGAAGATCCTCCGGGTGGGCGCCGAGCGATCCACCCAGGATGCCATGCCCGTTGCCGTGGGCCTAGCTCTCGCCCGGGACCACGTACACGCGCTCGACGTCGAGGCGCACCCGGACGCGGTCGCCCGGACGGTGGAGGGCCGCCCCGCGCGGGGCGGGATCCTCGACGGTCAGCAGCGTGTCGCCTGGGAGCGCCACCTGGTACGAGGCGGCGGCGCCGAGGTAGGCGACGTTGGCGACCGTCCCCGCGAAGCCGACCCCGCCGGTCGCGTCGGCGTCCTCGAGATGGAGGTGCTCCGGGCGCAGGACCAGCAGGCCGGCCTCGCCTGCGTAGACCTCGTGCGTGGTCGGGCGCGTCAGCGCGAGGCGCGTGCCGAGCGCGTCGACCTCGATGCCGTCGGCGGCCAGCGCGACGACCGTGGCGGCCACGAAGTTGCTGACGCCGATGAAGTCCGCGACGAAGCGGGTGGCGGGGCGCTCGTAGATCACGTGCGGCGGCCCCTGTTGGTCGACCCGGCCGGCGTTCATCACCACGACCTTGTCCGAGAGGCTCATCGCCTCCTCCTGGTCGTGGGTGACGTAGATCGTGGTGATGCCGAGGTCCTGCTGCAGCTTGCGGATCTCGGCCCGCATGTGCACCCGCAGCTTGGCGTCGAGGTTGGAGAGCGGCTCGTCGAGCAGGAGCACCTCGGGGCGCGTGACGAGCGCGCGGGCGAAGGCGACGCGCTGCTGCTGCCCGCCCGACAGCTGGCCGGACGAGCGCTGTGCCAGGCCCTGGAGGCCGACGAGCGCGATCGCGTCCTCCACCCGCGGCCCGATCTCGGCGCGCGCCACGCCGGTGGCGCGCAGGCCGAAGGCGACGTTCTCGAACACCGTCATGTGCGGGAAGAGCGCGTACGACTGGAACACGGTGCGGGTCGAGCGGGCGTGCGGCGGCACGCCGTTGACGATCCTGTCGCCGATCCTGATGGTGCCCTCGTCGGGGTCGTAGAAGCCGCCGACCATCCGCAGGGTCGTCGTCTTGCCGCAGCCGGACGGCCCGAGGAGGGTAGTGAGCTGCCCGGCCTCGGCGGTGATGGTGACGTCGTCGACGGCCGCCAGGGCGCCGAAGCGCTTGGTGATCCGCTGCATGATCACCGGCTGGGGTTCGATGCGCAGGGTAGGGTTCATCGTCCTCCGAAGTAGCGTCAGCGACGCAGGAAGTCGAGCCCCTTGCCCGACAGGCGCCAGACGACGAGCAGCACCACGAAGGTGCTGACGATCATGATCACCGACAGCGCCGCCGCGACCCCCAGGCGGCCGGCGTCGATCGCGTTGAACAGGTCGATGGAGAGCAGCCGCCAGCGCGGGCTCACGAGGAAGATCACCGCGGTGATGTCGGTCATCATGTTGATGAAGCCGAACACGAAGGCGCCGAGCACCGTGGCCCGCAGCAGCGGGAAGACGACCCGCCGGAAGGCGTACACGGGCCTGGCGCCGAGGTCGGCCGCGGCCTCCTCGATCACCGGGTCGATCTGCTTGAGCGCCGACGAGCCGCTGCGGATGCCGAACGGCATGCGCCGGATGAAGTGGTTGAGGAAGATGATCGTCGCCGTGCCCGTCAGCACGATCCACGACCAGCGGCCGCCGAAGGCCACCGCGAAGCCGAGCCCCATGACCACACCGGGAAGGGCATACGGGAGCATGGCCGTGAAGTCGAGCACGCGCACGCCCGGGAAGGGCCGGCGGGTGAACAGGTAGGCGCTGAGGATGCCGAACACCGCCGCCGCGGCTGCGCCACCGCCGGAGAGCAGCAGGCTGTTGGTGATCGACCCGCGCGAGGCGTTGAGCGCCGTCTGCATGTGGCGCCAGGTGAGCTCGTAGTTCACGCCCCAGGTGCGGGTGAAGGCCCCGGCCACCACGACCAGCACCACGCCGATGATGAACGCCGAGACGAGGAGGCAGACGGCGAACAGCGTCCACTTCACGGTCGGTGGCACCGCCCGCAGCGTGAAGGCCGTCGGCGTGCCCGTCACCGTGACGTAGCTGCGCTTCTTCAGGTAGTACTCGCCGAACACGAAGATGATCAGCGACGGCACCACCAGGATGACGGCGATCGTCGTGCCCATGCCCCAGTCGTAGAGGCCGAGGATCTGGATGATCGCCTCCGGCGCCAGCATGCTGGCTTGCGGGAAGAAGAGGCGCCCGCCGCCGAGCACCGCGGGCGCGCCGAAGGCGCTGGCGTTGAACATGAACACCAACAGCGCCGAACTGAACGCCGCGGGCGCCAGCAGCGGCAGCGTCACCCGCCGCAGCGTGAACCAGTAGCTGCCGCCGAGGTCCTCGGCGGCCTCCTCCAGGCGCGGGTCGATCGACGCCAGCGCCGCGCTGAACACCAGGAAGGCCATCGGGAAGAACGTCAACGTCTGCGCCAGGATCACGCCGTGGGAGCCGAAGACGACCCACTGCAGGGCGTAGGGGTCGGCGAGGTTCAGCCACGCCCCGACCTCGTAGAGGAAGCGGTTGATGACGCCGTTGCGGCCGAGCAGCAAGATGAGCGCGAACGCGATGAGGAAGGCGGGCAACAGCATCGGCACCAGCACCACCGAGGTGAAGAAGCCCTTGAGGGGCAGGTCGGTGCGGGTGACGGCGTAGGCGAAGGCGAAGCCGAGGACCAGCGACAGCGCCGTCGCGATGCCGGAGACGAGCAGGGTGTTGTAGAGCGTGTGCAGGAAATAGGTGCTGGTGAAGAAGCGCTGGTAGCGCGCCAGCGTGAGGCCGCCCTCGCCGTCGCGCACGCTCTCGACCAGGATCGTGAGGGTGGGGTAGAGGACCAGCAGCGCGACCGTCAGGCCCACGGCGGCGTAGGCCGCGGTGACGACGGGTTCGCGCAGCCAGCGGGGGCGGGTGCGTAGGCGCGGTGCGCGGGGGCTGGGAACGGCCATGGGCAGCGGCGGAGGGGCGCCGCCGCGCCCCTCGATCACGCCACGCTTACTGCGGCTCGGCCTGCGTGACTTCCTGGAAGGTCTCCAGGATGCGGCTGCGGTTGTCGGCCGACCAGCGGAAGTCGACCTCGATGACCTGCTCGGAGGGCACCTCGACCCCACCCTCGGGCACGGCGGCGCCGGCGACCACCGGGTAGTTGCCGAACCGGCCCAGGACGTCCTGGGCATCGCGGGTCAGCAGGAAGTCGAAGAAGCGACGGGCGTTCTCTGGGTTCGGCGCGCCGGCGACGACGGCGCCTCCGTAGGGTTCGGCGAAGACCGGGTCGGGGATGACGACCTCGACCGGGAAACCCTCCTGCTGCAGCTGCCAGACGGCGTCGTAGAAGCCGATCCCGACGGGGTACTCGCCCTGCGACACGAGCGTCTGCGGCGCGCGGCCGGAGCGGGTGAACTGCGCGACGTTCTGCGCCAGCTGGCCCATGAACGCCCAGCCGTCCTCCTCGCTGCCGCCGCCCTGGATCGCTCGCTGCAGGATGGTCGCGACGGCCGAGTAGGCGGTCCCGGAGGTCGCCGGGTGCGGCATGACGATCTGGCCGCTGTAGGCCTCGTCGAGCAGCTGGTCCCAATCGCCGGTCGGGGCGGGGACGTTGGTGCGGGCGATCGCCTGGGTGTTGTAGAAGAACACCAGCGGGTAGGTGCCGATCGCCGTGATGTGCGCCTCGTCGTAGTGGAACGCGGGCAGCACGGTGTCGGCGCCGGCGGGCGTGTACGCCTCGATCAGGCCCTCGTCGAAGGCCTGCTGCAGGATGGCCGGCCGGACCGAGAGCCAGAAGTCGGCCTGCGGGCGGGCGGCCTCGGCGCGGAGGCGGCTCTGCGACTCGCCCGTCGAGATGACGATGTTGAGCACCCGGATGCCGGTCTGCTCGGTGAACGGGCGCGCGAGCGCCTGCATGAACTCGTCCGAGAACGGCGAGTAGACGATGACCTCTTGGGCCACCGCGCCGCTCAGGGCCACGAAGGCCAACAGGCTGCCGATGATCTTGCGCATGGTTCCTCCTCGAGAGAGCGGGCGTATGACGGCACGATAGCGCGCCCGTACGCAGCCTGGCTACCGTGTGTCAGGGGCCCGTCAGCTCAGGCCACCGCGCGGGCGAACGCGAGCACCACGGGCAGCGTCAGCAGCGCCATGGCCGTGCCGGTCACCACCGCCTCGCCCACCTGCTCGGCCTCGCCGCCGAACTCGACGGCCAGCATCGCGGCGTTGATCGCCGTGGGCATCGCGCCCAAGACGATGAGCACCGCCAGGTCGAGCCCGCCGAGACCCACCGCCGCGCCGACGGCCGCGGCCACCAGCGGTCCCAGGAGCAGCTTGACGGCGACCGCGGCCCACGCCCGGCCGCTCGGCCGCCAGTGGGCCGTGCGGGCCATGTGGACCCCGAGCGACAGCAGCACGACGGGGACCGCGGCGTCGGCCAGCAGGTCGACTGCCCGCGCCGCGCCGACGGGCAGCACGACGTCGATGGCGTTGACCACCAGCCCGAGGATGGACGCCCAGAGGACGGGGAAGCCGAGCGCGGTGCGCGCGGCCGTCCGCAGGCCCGTCGCGCGCCCGAGCAGCAGGGGCCCGAAACCGAAGAGCGACAGTGCCGTCACCACGTAGAGCACCAGGGCCCGGTCGAGGCCGGCCTGCCCGAACGCGAAGAGCGCGACCGGCAGGTTGAGGTTGGCGGCGTTGCCGAAGACGCTCGTGCCGATCAGCGTGCGGCGGCGCGAGGGGAGCCAGCGGCGACCGATCAGGCCCGCCAGCGCGCCCATGGTGACCAGGAAGGCGAGGTAGCCGCCCACCAGGTGCAGGGCCGGCCCCCACGCCATCTCGATGCCCGCCATCGTGCGGAACGCCAGCGCCGGGACCGCCGCGTAGATCGCCAGGCGGTTGATGGGGCCGACCTGCAGGCCGAAGCGGCGCCCCACCCAGGCGCCGACGGCGACCACGGCGAAGACCGGCAGCACGACCTCGAGCAGGAGCGTGAACAGCGCCAACATCGGCCGCAGCGTACGTCACGCGGCGGCGTGCGCCCAGGCGCCGCGGGCAGGCGCGGTAGCCTGCCGCATGGACACCGCCGCGACCCGCCCGTGGCACCTCGTCCTCTGGGGCGCCACCGGCTTCACCGGCCGGCTGGTCGCCGAGGCGCTCGCCGGCGGCGCCCCCGAGGGCCTCCGGTGGGCGCTGGGTGGCCGCGACCGCGCGCGGCTCGAGCGGCTGCGCGCCGAGCTCGGCGTCGACGCCGGCGTCGTCGTGGCCGACGCGCACGACCCGGTCTCGCTGGCGTCGCTGGCGCGCTCGGCCCGGGTGGTGGCCTCGACCGTGGGA
>JAHYJQ010000385.1 GCA_019429025.1 Trueperaceae bacterium
GTGAACACCGCATGGGTGGCCGCGACCCAGACGTCGGGGGCGGCGCCGAGCTGCAGCAGCGCGTCGATGCCCCTGCGCATCGTGCCGGCGGTGGAGATCATGTCGTCGATCATGATGGGCCGCAGGCCCGCCACGTCGCCGATGACGTGGGTGACCTCGGTCTCCGTCGGGCTGGTGCGGCGCTTGTAGAGCATCGCCAGCGGCAGGCCGAGGAGGTTCGCCAGGCGGCGCGCCTCGGTGGCGCGCCCGACGTCCGGCGACACGACCACGGAGTTCGACAGGTCGCCGGCACGCAGGTGCTCCGCGAGGATGTTGAGCGCCGTCAGGTGATCGACCGGCACGTCGAAGAAGCCCTGAATCTGGCCGGCGTGCAGGTCGATGGTGATGACGCGGTCGGCGCCCGCCTTCTCGATGAGGTTGGCCACCAGCTTGGCCGTGATCGGCTCGCGCGCCTGGACCTTCTTGTCCTGCCGGGCGTAGCCGAAGTAGGGGACGACCGCGTTGACGCGCCAGGCCGAGGCGCGGCGCAGCGCGTCGACCAGCACCAGCAGCTCCATGAGGTTGTGGTTGACCGGCGCGCAGGTCGATTGGATGACGAAACAGTCGGCGCCGCGCACGGATTCCTCGAGCGTGATGCGCGTCTCGCCGTCGGGGAACTGCGACACCGAGCCGCGCGCGAGCGGGCGCTCGAGCTGGCGCGCGACCGCCTCGGCCAGCGCCGGCGTGGCGCCGCCGGCGAAGAGCTTGATGTCGTCGCCGGCCCTCATGTGGCGGGCCTTTCGCTGCGGGCGGATGGGTTCACGCGGTACCTCGCTGAAGCGTCGGGGGCGGGGGTCGGCGGGGGTGCCCGCGCGCGGACGGCCCCCGGCCACTCAGGAACGAGGGGAGTCTAACCCGCCTCCCGAAGCCCTGCGCCGGTACGCACTGCCCCGGCCGGGTCCCTGGGCCGGGCCGCCGCCAAGGTGGAGGCACGACGGGGGGCACGGCGTTCGAGCCCGTGCCCCCTGGCGTCCGGCGTGGAGGTGGGCCGTCGATCAGCGGGCGTACTCCACGGCGCGTGACTCGCGGACCACGGTCACCTGGACCTGGCCCGGGTACTCCATGTCGCGCTCGATGCGCTGGGCGATGTCGCGCGCCAGCAGCACCGCGGAGGCGTCGTCCACCTTCTCGGGCTCGACGATGATGCGGACCTCGCGGCCCGCCTGGATGGCGTACGACTTCTCGACGCCGGGGAACGAGCTGGCGATCGACTCCAGTCCCTCGAGGCGCTTGAGGTAGCTCTCCAGCGTCTCGCGCCGGGCGCCGGGCCGCGCCGCGCTGATGGCGTCCGCGGCGTTGACCAGCACCGGGTAGAGCGTCTCGGACAGCTCCAGGTCGTGGTGGTGGGCGATGGCATCGATGACCTCGGCGGGCTCGCCGAAGCGGCGGCCGAGCTGGGCGCCGATCTCGGTGTGGGTGCCCTCGATCTCCCGGTCGATCGACTTGCCGATGTCGTGCAGCAGCCCGGCCCGCCGGGCGAGCGCGATGTCGAGGTCCAGCTCCGCGGCGATGAGCCCGCTGAGGTGGGCGACCTGCACGGAGTGCTTCAGGATGTTCTGGCCGTAACTGGTGCGGAAGTGCATGCGCCCGAGCAGCTGGATCAGGCCCGGCTTGAGCCCCACGACCTCGGCCTCCAGGGCGCCCTCCTCGCCGCGGTCACGGATGTAGCTCTGCATCTCCTGCTGCGCCTTGTGCACCACTTCCTCGATGCGCGCGGGGTGGATGCGACCGTCGCCGACCAGGTCGGCCAGCGCGAGCTTGGCGACCTCCCGTCGGATCGGGTTGAACGACGACAGCAGCACGGCCTCGGGCGTGTCGTCGATGATGAGGTCGACGCCCGTCAGGGACTCGAAGGCGCGGATGTTGCGGCCCTCGCGGCCGATGATGCGGCCCTTCATCGCATCGCTCGGGATCGGCACGACCGACACGCTGATGGCCGCGGACACCTCGCTGGCCGATCGCTGCACCGCCTGCGCGAGGACGTTCTGGGCCCGCCGCTTGGCCTCGGCGTCCGCCTGCTCGAGGGCGGCGCGGATGCGCATGGCCTTCTCGCGCTCCAACTCCCCGTCGAGTTTGGCGAGGATCATCTCGGTCGCCTGTTCGCGGCTGAGCTGCGCGATCTCATGGAGTCGCCGATCGACCTCGGCCACGCGCTGCTGCAGGCGCTCGGCTTCCGCCGCCAGGTCGCGCTCGCGGGCGTCGAGCCGCTCCTCGTTCTCGTCCAGCCGCAGCGCGCGGGCATCCTGCTGCTCCCCGCGCCGCGTGAGGCGCTCCTCGATCTGTTCGACCTTCTCGCGGTCACGCCGCAGCTCCTCGCGGGCCTCGCGCAGGGTGCTGCGGCCCTCCTCGAGGTCCTGGCGCGCGCGCTCGGTCTCCTGCTCCAGCGCGGCTCGGCGCCGCTCGCTCTCGGTGTCGAGCTGCTCGCGTGCGCGGGCGAACTCCTCCTCCAGGCGCTCCTTGGCCTCCTGCAGCCGCACGCGCGCCTCGGTCGCTGCCTCGCCCGTCAGCCGTT
>JAHYJQ010000386.1 GCA_019429025.1 Trueperaceae bacterium
CGGGCGGCGCCCACGAGCAGGCCGCCCAGGTAGCGGCAGGCGTCGACGCAGACCGGCAGCGCGTGGGTCGTGCGCGAGCTCTCGCCCGCGAGGCGGACGGCCTCCGCCGGATCGTGGGCGAAGGCGAGGGGCACGGGCGCGAGGCGCATGATCGAGCCGTTGGCCGCGCTCTGCGCGTGCGTCGCGCCGCTCGTGGCGGGGTCGCCGCTCGCCTCGAAAAGCTCGAGTGCCGCGCGCGTGGTGTTGCCGATGTCGAAGCAGCGGCCGGTCGAGCTCAGGTGCCCCTCGCGGTACCAGCGGAGGTAGCGCCGCAGCTGGTCGGCGGGGTCGAACGCGCCGGTCTCGACCAGGCTCTCGGCCAGGCAGGCGGCCATCGAGGTGTCGTCGGTCCACGCCCCCGGCGGCAGGCCGAAGGGCCCCCCGCCGGCCATGTCGGTGAGCGGCGCGAAGGAGCCGGGCGGGCGGAACTCGACGGTGGTGCCGACGGCGTCGCCGGCGGCGAGGCCCAGCAGCCCGCCCCGGATGCGGTCGGACGCGCCGGGCCCGAGCGCGCTCACGACGCCGCCCCCGCCCGCGGCGGCGCAGCCTGCGGGACGGCCTGCGCGCACACGCGGCGGTAGAGCTCCGCCATCCGCGGCTCGAACAGGACGAAGCGCACGAGAGAGAGTTCGCCCGGCTGCAGCAGCGCGCGCAGCGTCACGTTGACCGCGACCTCGGTGGCGACGTCGGCCGGGTAGCCGTAGGCGCCGGTGCCGATGGCCGGAAGCGCGAGCGTCCGCAGCCGCAGGCGGCGCGCGATCTCGAAGGAGGCGGCGTAGGCCGCCGCGAGCGTCGCCAGCTCGTCGAACTGGCCGCCCTTCCACGGGTGGGTCGTGGTGTGGATGACGCGGCCCGCGGGAAGGCGGAAGCCCGGGGTCACGACCGCCTGGCCGTGCTTGATGCCGCCGATCTCGCGGCAGGCGGCGGTCAGCTCGGGGCCGCCGCGCCGGTGCACGGCGCCGTCGACCCCGGCGGTGCCGAACAGCCCGCGGTTGCTGGGGTTGACGATCGCGTCCACCCGCTGCGTCGTGAGGTCGCCGACCACGATCTCGACCCGCGCCTCGCTGCCGTCGGGGCGCAGCAGCGTGAAGTGCCGCTCGGCGGCCGTCGAGGCCGCCGTGCGCGCCTTGTAGGCGTCGGTCCAGTCGCGCTCCATGGCGGCCATCGCGTGCAGGGCGCCGCCGCGGACGCCGCGTTCGCGCTCGTAGACGGCGCGGAAGGCGCGCTTCTTGGCGAGCCCGTCGTCCCGCAACCGCACGGCCTCCAGCATGTGCGCGATGTCGGCGAGCTGGGCCGCGCGGGCCTCGTCGGCGGGCCAGGACGCCGCCTCGGTGCTCAGGGCCTCCAGGGCGGCCTCGGCCTCCGGGAGCCGCCCGTCGCGTGTCAACGCCTCGATCCGGTGGATCCCCTCGGCCGAGCGGGCCTGCCGCTCGGCGGACGCGACCGCCTCCACCATCGGGCGGCGGCGCACGTCTGCGTCGGGCAGGGTGGGCACGTCGAGGTCGGCGTCGAGCGCCTCGGGGGCCCGCGTGAAGGTGTCGTGCCAGGCCAGCCGCAGGCCGTCGAGCTGGGCGTCGGGCTCGACCTCGAGCGTCACGAGGAACTCGCGCGGGAGGCCGGCGACGAGGTCGGGCAGCTCGAGGGTCGTGCCCGCGGGGCCGTCGCCGGCGAGGCGCGCCCCGCCCAGGGCGGCCACGAAGCGCACGCCGCGGCCGCGCAGTTCGAGCGTCACGCGGCGGCCGCGCAGGGCGGAGAGGCCGGCGAGCTCGGTCTCGAACAGGCCCTCGAGCTGCTCCGGGGACTCGACGAAGGTGAAGCTGCCGCCGCCCGCGTCCGCCAGGTGGCGCATGAGGCCCTCGTCGAACTGGCGCCCCAGGCCGATCGTGCTGGTGGTGACGCCGTCGGCGGTGACGCGCGCGACGTCGTCGGCGATCGCGGCGGGGTCCGTGACGCCGACGTTGGCGAGGCCGTCGGAGAGCAGCACGACGCGGCCGAGTCCGGAGGCGACCGGCGCCGTCAACACCTGGGTGCAACCCTCGACCCAGCCGGCGTGCAGCGCCGTCGTGTTGCCGGCCCGCACCCCGGCGATCGCGCGCGCGATGGGCCCGCGGTCCTCGCCGACGGCGGTGCTGGGGACCACCAGGTCGACGCGCTGGTCGTACGCCACCACGGCGACCCGGTCGCCGTCGCGCAGCGCGGTGACGGCCGCGACCGCGGCCTGCTTGGCGTGCTCGAGCGGCGCGCCGCTCATGGAGCCGGAGCGGTCGATGACCAGCGCGAGCGACAGCGGCTCGCGTTCGCGCTCGCTCGGCGGGAAGTCGACGGCGAGGTCGACGAGGGCGCGAACGGTGCCGCCGCCGGCCGGCAGGGCGCCCCGCTCGGGACGCAGGTCGATCCGTGGGGTGGGGAGGGTCATGGCGGCTCCTTCCGCGCGCTGAGGCGCCGACCGATTGCGGTCGCGGGGTCCCGTCCGGGCGTCGCCAGGACGCCGGTGGGGTGGAAC
>JAHYJQ010000387.1 GCA_019429025.1 Trueperaceae bacterium
CCATTCGACCTAGAAGCTTGGCCGACGGGGGCCCGCGGCGACCATCGCCGGCGACGACGCTCCGGCGGCCCCGCGACCGCCGGCGCGCCAGCGGCTTTCAGCCGACGGCCGCGAACGCGTCGCGGAACGGCCCCAGGTTGCGGCGCTCGCGCGACCAATCGACGACGGCGAACACGACCTCCGCGAAAGCGCCGGCGAACTCGCCCTCGAGCGCGGCGCGGAAGTCGTTCGCGGTGCGCACCGGGTCGTTGTGGAAGGCCCCGCAGCCCCACGCGCCGAGCACCAGCGACGCGTGGCCGTAGGCGCGGGCGATCGCCAGGACCCGCCGGATGCGCCGCTCGAGCAGGTCGCCGCTCTCGGGCTGGCCGACGGCGGGCGCGTACGGCGCGGCGCAGGTGACGACGTCGAGCTGCCAGGGGCGCGGCAGCGTCGTCCCGTCATCCGTTCTGAAGACCGGGACGCCGGGCGAGTAGATCGCCCAGTCGCTGGCGTCCGGCCGCGGGCGCCGCGCGTGCGCCGCGTACATCGGGTCGCCGACCAGCGTCTCGAACAGGGAGCTGGAGCGGCAGAGCACCTCCTCCTGCGCCCTGGCGCCGTCCAGGAAGCCGCCGCCGGGGTAGACACCGTTGGCGAAGTTCAGGGCGAGCGGGCTCGCGCCCGCGTCCGTGAGGCGGCGCGCGGCGCCCAGGGTCGTCTCGTTCGTGACCTGGACGCGCGTCTCGGCGAACGCCCGGCCGGACGCCGCCGGCAGGTCGGCGTCGGGCGGGATGCTGACCTTGGCGGCGCGGGCCGCCTCCACCGCATCGCCCCACGGGACCGCCCGACCGCCGTGCCGGTACGCCCCGGCGCGGGCCGCCTCGACCGCCGTCCGGCCCAGCTCCGCGGCGTAGGCGCGCGGCACGTCGAGTTCGCGGCGGCGCTCCTCGGCCATCGCGTCCGAGTCGAGGCAGGGCAGGACCTTCAGCCTCGCCATGTCGACCTCCTTCCGCTTCATCCACGCACCCCATTCGCTCGCATCGCGGCGCCGCTCAGCCGCGCTCGACCAACCGCCCCGTCACGTACTTGTGCAGGATGCTCGCGATGAGCGTCTGGTACGGGATTCCCTCGCGCAGCGCGAGCGCCTGGATGTCGCGCACGTCGGCCGACGTCAAGCGGATGTTGACGCGCCGGTCCTTCGTGCCGGTCACCCGTGCGGCCGCACGCAGCTTCTCGAGTTCGTCCTTGCTGGCGACGGACACGAGTTCCCCGGCCTCGTAGGCGGTCAGGACCTCGCTCTCGTACGCGTCGAGTTTGGTTTCACGCTTCACGTCGGCCTTCAAGTTGGTCCCCCCTACCCCCGCACCACCCCGAACCGGAACCGCTCGTCGGCGAGCACGGTCTCGTAGCCGGCGGACTCGTCGACCAGGCACAGCAGTTTGCCGGGCTCGTCCTGCGCCCAGGCCGCCACCACCTCGCCCACGAAGATCGTGTGGTCACCGGTCGCGAAGCGGTCGACCACCCGGCACTCCAGGTTCGCGACGCACTCGGCGACGACCGGCGCCGCCACCCGCAGCGCCGGCAGCGTCGTCACGCCGGTCTCCGCGAACTTGTCGACCTCGCGGCCACTGCGGCTGCCGCAGGTCGCGGTCGCCTGCGCCAGCTCGCGGCCCGGGTACGCCAGCACGAAGGCGCCCGCGCCCTCGATGAGCCCGTGGGTGAACCGCGACGGCGCCACGCTGATCGCCACCATCGGCGGCGTGGCCGAGGTCCGCATCGTCCACCCGAGCGGGCAGATGCTCCGCTGCCCATCGTGCTCGGCCACCGCCCACGCCACCACCTCGGGCTTGAGCAGGCGCCAGACGGCTCCGACGTCGAGTTCCTTCATCGCTCGCACCTCCGTTCGTCTTCCCCACCGTAGACCAGCGGGAGGGCCGTGGCCACCAACCAACGTCCGCTCCGCGCAGCGGCGCCACCACCCGGTGGCGCGACGCCCTGGCGCGGCCCGATCCGCCGTACCCTCCGGCATGCGCACCCGCCGCGCCCCGCTGCACGACCCGCCCGCAGAGGTGACCGACCGCCTGTGGCGCATCGGCGGGGCCAACGGCTGGTACCACGCCCAGCGGCTCTGGTGCTCCGCGGGCTCCTCGGCCGGCTCGTGGGCGGCACCGGCCTGCGCCGCGGTCGCCGTCACCCCACCGCGCTGCGCCCGGGCGACGCGCTCGGCTTCTGGCGCGAGTTGGTCGCCAACCGCGAGCGCGGACGCCTGCTGCTGTACGCCGAGATGCGCCTACCCGGCGAGGCCTGGCTCGAGTTCGAGCTCGAACAGGACGCCGACGGCCGCCCCACCCTGCGTCAGACGGCGACCTTCCGACCCCACGGCCTGGCCGGGCGCGCCTACTGGCTGCTCGTCACCCCCCTGCACGCCCTCGTGTTCGGCGGGCTGCCGCGGGGGTTGGTCGACGGGCGGGGGCGGGGCGGGGCGGGGCGGGGCTGACGGGCCCGCTCGCGTGGCGGGATCCGACACGGAGCCGGACACCGGCGCGCGACGCGCGACTCAGACC
>JAHYJQ010000388.1 GCA_019429025.1 Trueperaceae bacterium
GGGGCGCGCGGCGGCGCGGGCGAGCTGCTCGCGGAGCGGCGGGCCGTCGGCGTCCAGCACCACGGCGGCCGCGGCCAGCAGGGTCGGCAGGCCGGCGCCCACCCGCTCGACCGGCAGCACCAGGGCACGGCCCGGGCCCTGGGCGCGCCCGCGCCGCGCGACCTCGTGCACCGCGCGCTCGAGCCGGTCGCGCAGCGGCGTGTCGTAGCCGCGCGAGAGCTCGTCGAGCAGCAGCAGGTCGACGCCCACCTGCCGGCCGCGCCACCAGGCGTGGCCGCGCAGCACCTGCAGCACGAAGGGCAGCGACGCCTCGTCGGCGACGCGCAGCAGCACGATCGGCAGGTCGCCCGAGACGCCCAGCGACCACAGCACCGGCAGCAGTGGCCCGGCTTCCGCCAGGCCGGCGCGCAGCGCCTCGCGCGGCGCCACCGCCAGCGCCAGCAGGTCGGCCAGCGCGGGCAGTTCGTCGGGCGCGATGCCGAGGCCGCGCAGCTCCGTCGCGGCGGCGGCCGCCGCGCGCTCCACCAGGCGCTCGGCACGCGCCGGCGTGTCGCAGCGGCGCAGCGCCGCCAGCGCGGCCTCGTCCGACCAGCCGCCGGCGCTGACGAACACGGCCTGCACGGTGGCGCCCGGGGCCACCTCGAGGACGCAGCCGAGCGAGGCGATGGGGTCGAGGGTGGCGCCGGCCGTGGGCGGGGGGCCATCGGGCGCCAGGGTCGGCGCCCGCGGCGCCCGCAGGCTGCCGCCGCGTCCGACGAACGCGCGCCGGTCGGTGCAGGCCGTCCGCACCGTGCCCGACGCAGGCTCGAGCAGCAGCCGGTGTGCCCACACCGGGGTGCGCTCGTGGGGCGCGCGTTGCCGGCGGCGGAACAGCAGCGTGCTCAGGCCGTTGCGTGCCTCGGACTCGACGAAGAGCTTGGCGAACGCCGGGTGGCGCGCGTCCTCGGCCGCCCCCGTGAGGACCACCTCCGCGTAGCTCGCCAGCGCCACCCGGCGCGGCCGCTCGCCCTCGTTGGTGACGCTGATCCGCCGGAGTTCGAGCGCGTCGCGGTCGGCGACGGTCCACTCGTCGCGCGTCACCAGGTCGCCGCGTTGGCGCCGGTAGCGCACGCGGTGCGGCTCGAACGTCACGTGGCAGTCGGCCGGGTCGCCGCCCGTCGGGTCGAGGGTGGTGCTCCAGGTGTCGCCGTCGTCGAGGTCGCGCAGGTAGACGACGGTGCCGCGGGCGCCGCCGCTGTCGAACGGCTGGTCGCGCGTGAGCGCGGCGCCGCCCCAGTGGCTGCCGCCCCCGCCGGCGGCGCGGGCGAGAACCGCGTTCGCGCCGTTCGACAGCGGCAGCGCGTGGTCGATGCCGCCGCGCGGGTCGACCGTCCAGGCGGGCGCCTCGCCAGCCGCGGGCGCGCCGGGTTCCGCCGCGGCGGCCTCCGGGTGCCGCCAGCGCTTCGGCGGCGGCACGTGGATGGGGATGCGCTCGTGCAGCAGCAGCTCGACGCTGGTCACCTGCGGCTCGGCGTGGAGCCGCTCCACCATGCGGTCGCCGAGCAGCTGGTTGGTGGCGGCGACGAGGATCATCCCCTGGTGGTGGGCCATGTAGGTGCGCACCAGGTGCGGCCGGCTCGGCGACAGCGAGCCGTCGGCCGTTCCGGCGGTCGCACCCGACGCGGCCGCGTGGCTGGCCGTGTCGCCGAAGTCGACGGCGTCGATCATGCCGTAGCGCCCCAGGGCGCCCAGCTCGATCAGCCGGGTGACGTTGGCCATCGCCTCGCGCGGCCGCAGCGGCAGCGCCAACAGCGAGGCGTACGGCGCCACCACCAAGCGTTCGCCGAGTTCGGCCTTGAGGCCGACGCCGGGGACCCCGAACGCCCGGTACTGGTAATCGCCCTGGACGCCCAGCTCGGCGAAGGCCGACTCGGAGATGCCCCACGGCACGCCGTGGCGGTGGGCGAAAGCGATCTGCTGCCCGAGCATGGCGTGGCAGCTCTCGTGCATGAGCGTGCGCTCCGGGTGGCGCAGGAACAGCCGCGGCATGAGGTACTCGAACATCGTGGCGCTCCACGACAGCAGCACCCGCGCGCCGTGCACCCGCGCCAGCGGCCGGCCGAGGTGCAGCCAGTGCTCGACCGGGGCGTCGCCCTTGGCGATGGCCAGCAGGCTGGCGGTGCGCGCCTCGGAGGCCAGCAGGTCGTAGTGGTTGGCGTCGTGCTCGCCGGCGGAGACGTGGTAGCCCAGGTGGAACAGCGCGCGCACGGGGTCGTAGAGGAAGCGGAAGTCCATGGACTCGGCCGCCGCCCGGCAGCGCGCGGCCGCCTCCTCGAGGTCGGCCGCGAGGCGGTGTCCGCGCTCCACGGCGTCGTCGAGCGTCGCGAGCAGCGCCGCGTTCCAGCGCTGGGCGGCGTCGGACTCGGCGGCAGCCGAGTCCGCGGCGTCGGCGGCAGCCGAGTCCGCGGCGTCGGTCGAGGCCGACGCACGGGCCGCTGGCGGCAGCGACGCGAGCTGCTGCTCGAGCTCGGCGACCAGGCTGCGGCAGCGTGCCGCCAG
>JAHYJQ010000032.1 GCA_019429025.1 Trueperaceae bacterium
GGCCCCGGTGGCGGACCGTGGGCGTGACCGTGGCCCCGCCGACCGAGTGGGCGGGCCGTCCGGCCGTACCATCGTCGGCGTGACGAACCATGCGCATCCGCAACCGCCCGTGGCCCTGATCACCGGCGCCAGCACCGGCATCGGCCGGGTCACCGCCCGCGACCTGGCGGCGCGTGGCCACACCGTCGTGACGGTCTCCCGGCCGAGCGGCCGCGGCGCCCACGTCGCCGACGAGATCCGCCGCGAGACGGGTGGCGAGGTCCACCACCTCGGCTTCGACCTCAGCCTGGTGGCCGAGTCCCGCGCCATGGTCGCGGCCTTCCGCGAGCGCTGGGCGCGGCTCGACGCGCTGGTCCTGAACGCCGGAGCCTACGTCGGCAGCCGGCGGGAGACCGCCGAGGGCATCGAGTTCACCTGGGCGCTGAACCACCTGGGGGTCTGCGTGCCCGCCGTCCTGCTGGCGGACTTGCTCGTCGCGTCCGCGCCGGCGAGGGTCGTCGTGACCTCGTCGAACGCCGCGATGGCCGGGCGCATGCGCTGGGACGATCTGGAGAGGCGGCGCTACGACGGCATGGGCGCGTACGCCCAGTCGAAGCTCGCCAACCAGCTGTTCACCGTCGCGTTCGCGCGCCGCCTGGCGGACACGGGCGTGAGCGTCCACGCGCTGCACCCCGGCTTCGTGGCCACCGAGTTCGGCGGCGACGTGGGCTGGCTCACGCCGCTGATCCGCCTGGCGCAGCGGGCGTTCGGCCGCACCCCCGAGCAGGGCGCCGACACGCTCACCTACCTCGCGGCCGACGCGGCGGCGCTGGCATCGACGGGGCGCTACTGGGTCGACCGCCGGCAGCGCCCGATGGCGCCCGTCGCCCGCGAGGGCGACGCCGCCGAGCGGCTGTGGGCGCTCTCCGAGGCGCAGGCCGGGTTGAGCGACGCGGAGCTCGCGCCGCTGCGGGCGCTGGCGGCACGCTGAAGCGGTGCCGTTAGGGCGCTAGGCCGCTGCGATCCCCCGGGACCGCGGGCGCGGCCCTCCCGAGCGGCCCGCCACCCGCGGGCGCCCGCTCGCGGCGGGCTCAGGCGAGCGCGACGCCCAGGTCCAGCAGCTGCGCCAGACGCGCGTGCAGGTGGCCGTTGGAGGCGATCATCGCGGGGTCGGTCCAGCGGTACGGCGCGCCGGTCGGTCCGGTGACCGTGCCGCCGGCCTCGCGCACGATGAGCATCCCGGCCGCGACGTCCCAGGCGTTGAGCTGCAGCTCCCAGAAGCCGTCGTAGCGTCCGCAGGCGACGTGGCAGAGGTCGAGGGCCGCGGCGCCGGGGCGGCGTACCGCGCGCGCCTTGGGGAGCACGCGGCGGAGGATCTCGAGGTTGCGGCCGACCGCCTCGCCGCCGTACGCGAAGCCGGTGCCGAGCATGGCGCGGCCGATCTCGCTGGTGCGGCTGACCGCGATCGGCACGCCGTCGAGCGTGGCGCCGCCGCCGAGGGTGGCGGCGAAGCGCTCGCCGTGGGCGGTGTCCAGCACCACGCCGACCACGACCTCGCCGTCGACCTCGAGCGCGATCGACACGCAGTAGACGGGGAAGCCGTGGGCGTAGTTGACGGTGCCGTCGAGCGGATCCACGATCCAGCGGTGCTGGGCGTCGCCGCTGGCCTGGCCGGCCTCCTCGCCCAGCACGACGTGGTCGGGGAAGGCGGCCGCGATCTCGCCGCGGATGGCGTCCTCGGAGAGGCGATCGACCTCGGTGACGAGGTCGATCGAGGAGGACTTGGTGGTGATGTCGAGGTGGCCGCCGGCGTGTCCGCGGTGGATGCGGGCGGCCGCGTCGGCGGCGCGGTGGGCGACGGTCAGGGCGTCGGAGAGGAAGGCGCGATCGTGGGCCATGCCACGAGGGTACCGCCTCACCCCGGGGACGACGGCGAGGGTCGCGGCTCGCGGGCGCGGGGCGGCGGCGCGGCGGTCTCGGCCCGAACGGCCTGTGTGGCCTTCGCCGGTGCCGCCGGGGCGCTCGCCCGGTCGAGCGCGCGCGCGCGGTCGAACGCGCGCTCCCCAGGCTCGAGGATGAGGCGGGCGTGGCGGTCGTAGGTGAACCACTCGAAGGCCCAGCCGATGAGCGCGCGCAGGCGGTTCTGGTGGCCGGGGAGGTGGACGAGGTGGATGAACAGCCACGCCAACCAGCCCCACAGGCCCCGCATGCGCAGGCCACCGAGACCGGGCGACAGCTCGGCGACGCCGGCGGAGCGGCCGATGATCGCCATCTGCCCGAGGTCGACGTAGCGGAAGGGGCGCGTGGGACGGCCGGCGAAGCGTGCCCGCAGGCTGCGCGCCACGTGGGCGCCCTGCTGCTTGGCCACCTGCGCCACCTGCGGCAGGGGCGGCGCCGTGCCGACGCTGCCGGCGACGTCGCCCGCCAGCCACACGCGGGGGTGCCCCGGCAGCGACAGGTCGTCGTCGACGGGCACCCGTCCGGCGCGGTCGAGGGCCACGCCCAGGGCCTCCGCGAGCGGGTGGGCGCGCACGCCCGCGGCCCACACCAGCGTTCCGTAGCGCAGCGCGCTGCCGTCCGCCAGCTGCACGTGGGTGGCCGTCGCCTCGCGTACCACGGCGCCGGTGCGCAGGTCGACGCCACGGCCGCGCAGGACGCGAGCAGCGTAGTCGCGGGTCGCGGGCTGGTAGGGGGCCAGCACGTGGGGCGCCGCCTCGAGCAGGACGACCCGCGCCCGTCCCAGGTCGAGCTCGGGGTAGTCGGAGGGGAGGACGCGCTCGAACAGCTCGACCATCGCGCCCGCCATCTCGACGCCGGTGGGACCGGCGCCGACGACGACCACGTCGAGCGCGCCCTCTGCGACCGCGGCGGGGTCGCGGGCCGCGTCCTCGAGCAGGTGCAGGAGATGGCCGCGCAGCGCCAGGGCCTCGGCCGCGCTCTTCAGGACGAAGGCGTGCTCGCGCACCCCGGGGATGCCGAAGTCGTGGTAGACCGCGCCCGGCGTCAGGACGAGGTGGTCGTAGGCCAGCGTCTCGCGGCGGGGCAGGTCGCTGAGGCCGACCGGGTCGGCCGGCGAGCGGCCCGACTCCAGGGTCAGCCGCTGGCCGGCGAGGTCGATGCCCACGACCCGGCCCATGCGGAAGCGGGCGTACGGCGCGTCGCGCAGGACGTCGCGGACCTGATGGGCCACGTCGCCCGCGTCGAGCGCGGCGGTGGCCACCTGGTACAGCAGCGGCTGGAAGGTGTGGTGGTTGCGCTGGTCGACGAGCGTGACGTCGGCGCCGGCGCCGCGCAGTCCGCGGACGACGCTCAGCCCGGCGAAGCCGGCGCCGACGACGACCACGTGGGGCCTGCGGGGGGTGCTGTGCATGGCGCTCCTCTCGGGACGGCGGCCCGTGCCCGCGGGACGTGGGGCCGCGGGATGCGGACCCGCAACTCGCAGGGCCGCGGGACGAACGTCCCAGGAGGGCAGCATGCACCAAACTTCACGAGGCGTCGGTGGCCGGGGCCACGGTGCGCGGGGAGGGCGCGGCGACCGCGGGCCGCGGACGCCCGCCTCACCGTCAGCGCGCCATCTCGAGGGCGATGCGGCGACCGGTCGGCGTGTCGGCGATGCCGCCCTCGCCGGTCTCGCGCAGTTCGGGGGGGAGCAGCCGGCCCACCGACGCCATCGCCAGCACCACCTCGTCGGGCGGGATCGGCGACGTCACGCCGGCGAGCGCGAGCTGCGCCGAGGCCACCGCGTGGACCGAGTAGAAGGCGTTGCGCGAGACGCAGGGCACCTCGACGTAGCCGCCGACCGGGTCGCACACCAGGCCGATCGTGTTCATGAGCGCCATCGCCGCGGCGTGCACGGACGCCGCCGCGTCGCCGCCCATCGCCTCGGTGACCGCGGCCGCCGCCATCGCGGCCGAGGAGCCGATCTCGGCCTGACAGCCGCCGGTGGAGCCGGCGATGAACATCGACTGCGAGATCACCTGCCCGATGCCGCCGGCGAGGGCCAGCGGCCCCAGCAGGCGGTCCTCGTCGAGGCCGAGGTGGTCGGCCACACCGAGCAGCGCGCCCGGCAGCGTGCCCGCCGAGCCCGCCGTGGGCGCGGCGACGATCCGCCCCATCCGGGCGTTCTCCTCGTTCACGGCCATCGCGTACGCCTGCACGCGCTGCAGCAGCGGTGCCCGCAGCGCGTCCTCGGCGTTCCACAGGGTCTTGGCGTTCCAGCCGACCATGCCGGTGCGGCTCTTGGCGTCGCTCACGAGGCCGCGGTCGATCGACGCGCGCATCTCGCGCAGGCGCCCGCGCAGGCCCTCGAGCAGGCGCGCGCGCTCGACGGGGGTGGCGGCCTCCTCGGCGAGGACCAGCTCGGACGCCGGGCCGGGGGCGGCGGCGAGGTCGGCGAGGGTCACGACGCGGCCCCCGCGGCGGCCGGCGTGCCGTCGACGTCGCCCGGCGCGGCGTCGGGACCCTGCATCACCTCGGGCAGCTCCCGCAGCCAGGTGACGTAGCGCAGGTGCTGCAGGTAATCGCGCGCCGGCTTCGTCAGCGGGCGGTCGATCTCGATCGACATCATCGCGTCGCCGCCGCGCTTGCGGCGCGCGCTCACGAGCGTGGCGATGTTGACGTCGTCGTCGGCGATGACGCGCGCCACGCGGGCGATGACCCCGGGCGTGTCGAGGTGGCGGAGCAGCAGCGTGGGGTGGCTGCCCGAGAAGTCGATCCTGAAGCCATCCACCTCGAAGACGCGCACCAGGCCGCCGCCGAGGCTGGAGCCGGTGACGGCGACGCGTTCGTCATCGCCCTCGAGGACGGCGCGCACCGAGTTCGGGTGCACGTCGCCCAGGTCGGCGGTGGCGAAGTCGACGTCCAGTCCGCGCGCGGCGGCCTCCTCGAGGGCCCGCGGGATCAGGGGGTCGTCGGGGAAGGCGCCGAGCGTGCCCGCGACCAGCGCGAGATCGGTGCCGTGGCCGCGGGCCGTCTTGGCGAAGGAGCCGTGGAGGGTGAAGCGCGCGCGTCGGGGTTCGGCGCCGAGCGCGTGGCGGGCGAGCAGCGCAAGCCGGCAGGCGCCGGCGGTGTGGCTCGAGGAGGGCCCGACCATGACCGGGCCGATGACGTCGAGGAGGCTCATCGACGCGCAGTGTAGCCGAGGCGTGCCGGCGTGTCGGCGGGCGCCGCGACGGTGCGTCGACTGCCCGCGATGCGGTGCGTCGACACCCCGGAACGCGGGCAGTCGACGCCATGAGAACGGCGGGCCCGAGAGGACCCGCCGTCGTGGTCGATCGTCACGCCAGGCTTACTTCTTGACCTGCTCCTTCAGCGACTTGCCGGGCTTGAAGGCCGGGTACTTGCTGGCCGGGATCTTGATCTTCTCGGTGGTGCCGGGCTTCACGCCGGTGCGCGCCTTGCGCTTGCGCACCTCGAACGTGCCGAAACCGGTCAGCTGGACCTTGTTGCCGAGGTCGAGGTTCGCGCTGATCTTGTCGAGCATCGAGTCCATGACCTCTTTGACGTCCTTCTTCTTCATGGACGTTGCATTGGCAACGGTATCGACCAGATCGGCCTTCGACACGGTCTTCGTTTTCGCCATCAGGAGTGCCTCCTCTACGGTTGTGCCGCTTGCGCGCACTCTAGCATGGGGTATGGCGTTAGGCAAGCGTAGGACGGCATTCGTCGGATTCGTCACAAGCGAACGCCGACCAGGACGGCGTTCCTGGCGCGCCCCCAGCAGGCGCCTTGGGAAGGTGGCAGAAATCACGTCCTGGACGGCAACAATGACCTAACGGCACGCTCGAGTTCGGCCGTCAGGGTGGCCACCTCGGCGCG
Source organism: Trueperaceae bacterium (assembly GCA_019429025.1). Taxonomy (GTDB): domain Bacteria; phylum Deinococcota; class Deinococci; order Deinococcales; family Trueperaceae; genus JAABTL01. The sequence goes on from JAHYJQ010000032.1 coordinate 5,797, forward strand.
CGCGCGGCCCGCCGTGCGTAGCGGCGGCCCGAACGCGACCCTGAACGCGCGGCCCTCCCGCCAGATGGCGGCGGGCACCAGCGGCGCCCCGGTCCGCTGCGCCAGGAAGGCAGCGCCCTGGCGCGCGGCGGCGTCGCCGCGCACGTTGCGGGTGCCCTCGAAGAAGACGCCGATCGCGTGCCCGTTCTGCAACCGCCGCAGTGCCTCCTTGACCGCGCCGACGTCGTTGACGCCGCGGTCGACGGGGAAGGCGCGCACGGCGCGGAAGAGGCGGCGCGGCAGCCAGCGCTCGAACAGCTCCTTCTTGGCCATGAAGTGGATCTCGCGGGGGACCGATAGGCCCACCACGGGCGGGTCCCAGGCCGACACGTGGTTGGCGCCGACGACGCAGGCGCCCGTGCGCGGCACGTGCTCGGTGCCGGAGATGCGCAGGCCGTACACCAGGCTGACGTAGACGCGCACGAGGAAGGCGGCCAGCCGGTAGACGGGCGGGGGCCGGCGGCCCGGTGGTGGCGGCGAGGCGGCCATCGCTGCTCAGTCTACGTCGCCGGAGGCGCCGACCGCGCCCGCGCTCGCCCGACGCGCGCGCCGTCGCGCGCGCGCGATCTCGGCCGCCAGCACCGCGCCCATGAGGAACAGCCAGAGGGCCGCGTAGAGCCACAGGAGCCACACGACCACGCCGGTGACGACCCCGTAGACGAGGTTGACCCGCTCGAAGGAGAAGCCGGCGACCAGCACCGCCTGCATGGCCGTGAGGCTCAGCGTGCAGGCGACCGCGCCGATCAGGGCGCCCACCAGGTCGCTGCCGCGGCCCGGCAGGTAGCGGAAGGCGAGGGCGAAGACGGCCGTCGACGACAGCGCGCGCAGCAGGTCGAAGGCGGCAGGCAGGCGCGCCGCCGGCAGGGCGACGTCGAAGTCCATGGCGAAGGCCCGCAGGCGAGCCCAGACCTCCGCGGCGCCGGCGAGCAGCGCGCCGCCCAGCAACTCGAAGCCGACGAAGACGGCGACGGCCACGACCAGCAGCAGGCCGACCGCGCGCTTGCGGAAGAAGCCGCGCGGGCTGGGCACCTCGAAGATCATCTCCAGCGCGATCTGCAGGGAGGCGAAGAAGTTCGACGACGCCCATAGCAGGACCAGGACCGAGAGCGCGGAGCGGACGAACGCCCCCTCGCCCAGCTGGCTGACGATGAGCTGGAAGCTGGTGTCGACCAACGCCTGCGGATCGACCTGGAGCGGCAGCAGCTGGGCCGTGAGCTCGGTCAGCGCCTCTCGGTAGGGCTCCGCGAGCTGGGGCCGGTTGCGCAGCGCCAGCGCCAACCAACCGCCGAGCAGCAGCAGCAGGGGCCCGAGGGCGAAGGCGGCGTAGTAGGCGAGCGAGGCGGCCAGCAGCGGCACCCGGGCACGGCCGTAGCGGGAGACCAGGCCGAGCACGAAACGCCCGGCGGGGTGTCGGCTGCAGGTGTCGAGCCGGGCGCGCATGGCCTCAGCGCGCGCGGGCGCGGCCGCTGGCCGCCGGGTCGGTGGGTGGGCGCACGCCGGTGGTGCGACCGCGGTCGGGGGCCGGGGCCGCCGGCGCACGGCGCGCGTCGCCGCGGTCCGCCCGCGGCTCGGCACGGGCCTCGCCGCGACCTCGCTGGCGGTCGACGACCAGTGCGATCAAGACGCCGAAGACGGCGACGAGCAGGTGCAGCCCCACCCAGGCGCCGCGGCCGTCGTCCCACGGCAGCTCGACGCGGAAGAGGTCGCGCTGCGCCATCGTCTGCACGAAGATGGCCGGCACGACGAGCAGCAGGGGCGACACGACGAGCGCCGCCCAGCGCCAGGCGTACTCGAGGCCGAGCATCGCCAGCAGGTTCCCCGACAGCACGATCGGCAGCATGATCAACCAGGCGACGTCGCCCGCGAGCAGGCCGAGGGCCGGCGCCGCGAGCGCGGCCAGGTAGGCGAACGGCATGCCGCCGACCGCGAACGCGAGGTAGGAGAAGAGGACGACCGCCGCCGACCGCAGGGCCACCGACATCGGCGCCACGGCCGCCACGACGGCGGCGAGCACCAGGAAGGTGCCGATGATCGTGCGCTGCGGTTCGGGCGCGGTGCGGATCACGTCGCCATGCTACCCGTCGCCGGGCGTCAGACGGCCGCGGCCGACCCGCTGGCGCGCGTCTTGGTCCGGCTGGCCACGGCCTCGATCCGTCGCAGGTAGGCGCCGGTCGAGCTGGTCGGGTGCTCGGCGAGGTCCTCCGGCGTGCCGCTGGCCACCAGCGTGCCGCCGCGCGCGCCCCCGTCGGGCCCCAGGTCGATGATCCAGTCCGCCGTCTTGATGACGTCGAGGTTGTGCTCGATCACCAGCAGCGTGTTGCCCGCGTCGACCAGCCGGTGGAGGACGTCGAGCAGCTTGCGCGTGTCCTCGAAGTGGAGGCCGGTGGTCGGCTCGTCGAGGATGTAGAGCGTCTTGCCGGTGGAGCGCTTGCCGAGCTCGGAGGCGAGCTTGACGCGCTGCGCCTCGCCGCCCGACAGCGTGGGCGACGGCTGGCCGATCCGCAGGTAGCCGAGCCCGACGTCCTGCATGAGCTTGAGCTTGCGGGCCACGGTGGGGATGTTCTCGAAGTACGCCAGGCCCTCGTCGACGGTCATGTCCAGCACGTCGGCGATCGACTTGCCGCGGATCCTCACCTCGAGGGTCTCGCGGTTGTAGCGCGCGCCCTTGCACACCTCGCAGGGCACGTAGATGTCGGGCAGGAAGTACATCTCGACCTTCACGGTGCCGTCGCCCTTGCAGGCCTCGCAGCGGCCGCCCTTGACGTTGAACGAGAAGCGCCCCGGCCGGTAGCCGCGCTTGCGCGACTCCGGCGCGCGGGTGAACAGATCACGGACGTCGGTGAAGATGCCGGTGTAGGTGGCCGGGTTCGAGCGCGGGGTGCGGCCGATCGGGCTCTGGTCGATCTCGATGACCTTGTCGACGTGTTCGGTGCCCAGCAGGCGCGCGTGGGTGCCCGGCGTCGCCTTGGCGCGGTAGAGCTGCTTGGCGAGCGCCGCGTGGATGATGCGGTGCACCAGCGTCGACTTGCCGGAACCCGAGGCGCCCGTGACGCAGGTGAGCGTGCCGAGCGGGATCTCCACGGTCAGGTCGCGCAGGTTGTGCTCGCGGGCACCGACGACCTTCAGCGTCTTGCCGTTGCCGGCGCGCCGCTGGTCGGGCACCTCGATGCGCAGCTCGCCCCGCAGGTAGCGGGCGGTGAGGGAGTCCGGGTGCTTCAGTAGCTCCGCCGGTGGCGCCGCGGCGACCACCTCGCCGCCGTGGACGCCCGCGCCGGGGCCGAGGTCGACGATGAAATCCGCGGCCCGCATCGTCTCCTCGTCGTGCTCGACGACGATGAGCGTGTTGCCGAGGTCGCGCAGGTGCAGCAGCGTGCGCAGCAGGCGGGCGTTGTCGCGCGGGTGCAGGCCGATGGAGGGCTCGTCGAGGACGTAGAGCACGCCCGTCAGGCCCGAGCCGACCTGGGTGGCGAGGCGGATGCGCTGGGCCTCGCCGCCGGAGAGGGTGTTGGCGCTGCGGTCGAGCGACAGGTAATCGAGCCCGACGTCCTCGAGGAAGCCGAGGCGGGCGTTGACCTCCCGCAGGATGGGGCGCGCGACGTCGCCGGCGGCGCCGGGCAGCGTCAGGTCGCGGAAGAAGGCGCGGGCATCGACGACGGTGAGGTTGGACACGTCGGCGATGTTGTGCCCGGCCACCCGCACGGCCAGCACCTCCGGCTTGTAGCGGCTGCCGTGGCACTGGGGGCAGGGGACGAGCGACATGTAGCCCTCGAGCTTCTCGCGGGCGTACTCGGTCTGCGCCTCACGCAGCCGCCGGTCGAGGTTGGGGATCACGCCCTCGAAGTCGGCCCGGAAGCGCATCGTCTCGCGGCCGCCACGCGCGTAGACGACCTCGATGGCGTCCTTCGTGCCGTGCAGGACCGTGTCGCGGAAGGCATGCGGCAGATCGCGCCAGGGGGTACCGAGGTCGATCCCGTGGTGCTCGGCGATGGCGCGCAGGCGGTCCCAGTAGAAGACCTTGCCGCCGTCGGAGCGGGCGCCCGTCCAGGGCGCGATGGCGCCCTGAGCGATGGAGAGGCTCTCGTCGGGGATGACCAGGTCCGGGTCGAACTGCTGCAGGTGCCCCAGGCCGGAGCAGTGCCCGCAGGCGCCGTAGGGGGTATTGAACGAGAACACGCGCGGCTCGAGCTCCTCGAGGAAGGTGCCGTGCTCGGGGCAGGCGAAGCGCTCGGAGTAGAGCTCGTCGACGCCGTCGTCGGGCAGGAAGGCGCGCATGAGTCCCTCCCCGGTGGCGAGCGCGAGCTCGGCGGACTCGGCGAGGCGCGAGCGGTCGTCCTCGTCGATCTTCACGCGGTCGACGACCACCTCGATGTCGTGCTTCTCGTGGCGCTCCAGGTTGGCACTGGCGGCCTCGTCGATCGTCTGGACGACGCCGTCGAGGCGCACGCGGGCGAAGCCCTGCTTCTTGAGGTCGGCGAAGAGCTTGCGGTACTCGCCCTTGCGGCCGCGCACCACCGGCGCGAGGACCAGCGCGCGGGCGCCCGGGTAGCGCTCGATGAGGCGATCGACGATCTCGGAGGCGGACTGGCGCTCGATCTTGCGGTCGCAGACCGGGCAGTGCGGCGTGCCCGCGCGGGCGAACAGCAGGCGCAGGTAGTCGTGGATCTCGGTGACGGTGCCGACGGTCGAGCGCGGGTTGTGGCTGGTGGTCTTCTGGTCGATCGAGATCGCCGGCGACAGCCCCTCGATCGCGTCGACGTCGGGCTTGTCCATGACGCCCAGGAACTGGCGCGCGTAGGCGGAAAGGCTCTCGACGTAGCGCCGTTGGCCCTCGGCGTAGATCGTGTCGAACGCCAGCGTCGACTTGCCCGATCCCGACACCCCGGTGAACACGACGAAAGCGTTGCGGGGGATGGTGAGGTCGATGCCCTTGAGGTTGTGCTCGCGTGCTCCGCGAATGACGAGGTCCTGCACCGGCGCCTCCAGGCCACCGCCGATGGCCGGCGGCGTCGTGCGCGCCCGGCACGTGCCGGGCCCACAAGCTCACCACTGTACCAGGGGCGGGCGAAGCCCGACCGTTCTGGTACACTCACTTCACGTCGGAAGCGGGCGCGGCGGACTTCCGTGCGTGCGCGGCTCCAGCCGCTTCCCGCCGCCGTTCGCGAGAGGTGATGCCTGCGATGACCGTCTCGACCACCCCGAGCCCGACAACCGCCGCCGATCCCTACGCCGGCGACCGTACCGGCACCATCCTCGGCGCCCTCGCCGGGGTCCTCGGGGGCGGCGGGGTGCTGTACTTCTGGATCATCGGCGCCATCGGCCTCCTCGGCGGCAACGGCGGCCTCATCCAGAACCTCCACCTCGAGGGCGCCTGGCGCACGCTCTTCCTCGCCTACCCCTTCGTGTTCCTGGCCGCCCTGGTCGCTGGCGCGGTGCTGGCGTCGCTGAAGCGCGACCTCGAGGCCGTCGGCGTCTTCGGCCTGCCGGTCGTGGCCGCGGTGGCCTACTACCTCGCGCTGATCCACCTGCGCCCCGTCTGACGCGGGCCCTGCCGACGGAGAGACGCCCCCCACGCCCGCGTCAGCACGCACGCGCGCGGCGAAACCTCACCTGGAGGTCCCCGTGAAACTGACGTTCCTCGGCCACGCCGCGGCCGCGCTGCAGTTCGGCGCCCACGAGGTGCTCGTCGACCCGTTCCTCACCGGCAACCCCAAGGCGGCCGTGGCGGCCGACGCGCTCTCGCCGCAGACGATCGTGCTCACCCACGCTCATGCGGACCACGTCGGCGACGCCCTGGCGATCGCCGAGCGCTGCGGCGCCACGATCGTGTCGTCCGTCGAGATCGTCGGCAAGCTGCAGCGGGACCGCGGTTCGCAGGCTCGCAGCGCCGCCGACGACGGCCGCCATGCCCGCGGCGACGCAGCGGGAACTGCCAACGCCGAGGAACTTGGCGATGCCAAGTTCCTCGGCGCCAACTCGGGCGGCCGCGTGGCGATGCCCTTCGGGGCCCTGCGCTTCACGCCCGCGTGGCACTCGTCGAGCTTCGCGGACGGCACCTACGGCGGGATGCCGATGGGCGTGGTCTTCGAGTTCGACGACCTGCGCGTCTACCACGCCGGCGATACCGCGCTCTTCGGCGACATGGCCCTCATCGGTCGGCACGGGCTCGACCTGGCGCTGCTGCCCATCGGCGGCCACTTCACGATGGACCCCGGGGAGGCGCTCGAGGCCGTCCGGTTGCTGCGGCCGCGGCACGTCGTGCCGGTCCATTACGGCACCTTCGACCTCATCGCGCAGGACGCGCTCGCGTTCCGCGACGCGGTGGCGGCGCTGCCCGAGGCCGACGTCGGCGGGGCGGTCGTGCACCCGCTGGCGCCCGGGGAGGCGTTGGAACTCTGAACCGCCGCGCGCCGCGAGGGCGCCGATGACCGGTCGCGTGCCGCCCGGCTACAACGTGATCCAGCGCCTGGGCGCGGGGCGCACGGCGCTGGTCTGGCTGGCGCAGGAGGAGGCGACGGGCCGGCAGGTCGCCCTGAAGATCCCGCGGCCCGACCTGGCCACGGATCCGGTGCTGCGGCGCATGTTCGAGAACGAGGTGCAGATCACCCTCAAGCTCGACCACCCGAACGTCGTGCGGGCCTTCTCCGGGCGCACGACGGGGGACGAGGCCTTCCTGGCGCTGGAGTACTGCCCCGGCGGCACGCTCGACCAACTGCTGCTCGAGCGCGGCCGCCTGCCGTTGGAGAAGGCGCTCGGCCTCGTGCTCGACGTGGCCCAGGGGCTGGCGCACACCCACGACGCCAGGGTGCTCCACCGCGACGTCAAGCCCGCCAACGTCTTCGTCGACGGCGAGGGGCGCGCCAAGCTCGGCGACTTCGGCACGGGGACGTTCAAGGGCGACGATGCCGAGGAGCGCGTGGGCACGGCCTTCTACATGGCCCCCGAGGTGTTCGAGGGGCGCCCGACGAGCCTGCGCAGCGACGTCTACTCGCTGGGCGTGCTGGCCTACGAGGTCCTGACCGGGGAGCGGCCCTTCGTTGGCGCGAGCTACGAGGCACTGATGGTCGCGCACCTCCACTCCCTCCCGCGCGAGCTGCGGCAGGTCCGCAAGGAGGTCCCGGTCAAGGTGGCGCAGGTGGTCGCCCGGGCGCTGGCGCGCGATCCCGACCGACGCTTCGCGGAAGCCGCGGCGTTCGTGGCGGCCTACCGCGAGGCGATGGGCCTGGCGTCCGTCGAGTCGTCCGTCGCGCCCGCGCCTTTGGCGACCCTGGGGCGCGGCGGCGCACGGCGCCCCACGCAGGGCGACGCGCCGGCGGGCGCCGGCGAGCCCCGCGGCGGAGGGCGGTCGGGCGGGCGCGCGAAGTCGGCGGAGGACGACGCCGCCGGGGCGAAGGACGAGCCGGCGCGTGCCAGGCGCGGCTGGTGGCCCTTCGGGCGGCGGCGCTGAGCCGCGGAGGCGTGCGGGGAACGCGATCCTGAGTCGCGCGCGGCTCGCGACGACTGCCATCCTGAGTCGCGCGCGGCTCGCGACGACTGCCATCCTGAGTCGCGCGCGGCTCGCGACGACTGCCATCCTGAGTCGCGCGCGGCTCGCGACGACGTCAATCCTGAGTCGCGCGCTATACGTTCCGTCGTCCAAGGTGTGTAGAATCGTAATCGGAACGAGTCCGACTTAGCGGCGCGGCGTCACCGCGCCACGGGCTCCGCCCGCAACCCCAACCCAGTCGGCCGCCGCGAGCGGCCCGAGAGGACCCGCGATGAGCGAACACAGCCTGGAGATCCGTGACCTGCACGCCCGCGTCGCCGACGGCGAGGCGATCCTGAACGGCGTGAACCTCGTGGTGCCCCGCGGCGAAGTCCACGCGCTCATGGGTCCCAACGGCTCGGGCAAGTCGACCCTGGCGAAGGTCATGGCCGGCGACCCGCAGTACGAGATCACGGGCGGCGACGTCCTCATCGACGGCGAGTCGATCCTCGCCCTCGAGCCGGACGAGCGCGCCCGCGCGGGCCTCTACCTGGCGTTCCAGTACCCGGTCGAGGTCCCCGGCGTGTCCATCGCCAACTTCCTGCGGCTGGCGCTCAACGCCCGCCGCGAGGAGGGCGACGAGATCGGCGTCATGGAGTTCTACGCGAGGCTGCAGCGCGCGGTGAAGGCGCTCGATTGGGACGAGTCGATCATCGAGCGCAACCTGCACGAGGGCTTCTCGGGCGGCGAGAAGAAGCGCTCCGAGATCCTGCAGCTGCTCGTCCTCGAGCCGAGCTACGCGATCCTCGACGAGACCGACTCCGGTCTCGACGTCGACGCACTGAAGGTCGTGGCCAAGGGCGTCAACGCCGCCCGCGGCCCCGAGTTCGGCGCGCTGGTGATCACCCACTACCAGCGGCTGCTCAACTACATCGTGCCGGACAAGGTGCACGTGATGGCCGCCGGCCGCATCGTCAAGGAAGGATCCAAGGAGCTGGCGATGGAGCTCGACACCCGCGGCTACGACTGGGTCCGCGTCGAGGCCGGCCTCAACCCGGTCGGCGACGACGAGCACGCGCCCCGCGTGGGCGCCTGAGACACGGAGGCATTGACCATGGCCGACATGCCGCAGGACGCCCACCCCGACGCCGCCAAGCTCGCGGGCCTGGCGCACACCGAGCAATACGCGTACTACATGCCCGAGAACTACGCCTTCCGGTCCGAGAAGGGCCTGACGAGGCGCGTGGTCGAGCAGATCAGCTACCAGAAGAACGAGCCCGAGTGGATGCTCAAGTTCCGCCTGCGGGCGCTGGAGATCGCCGAGAAGAAGGGCCGCCCGAAGTGGGGCCCCGACCTCAGCCACCTGAACTTCGACGACATCTACTTCTACATTCGCCCGCAGGAAGAGAAGGGCACCAACTCGTGGGACGACGTCCCCGCGGAGGTGCGCGAGACCTACCGCAAGCTCGGCATCCCCGAGGCGGAGCAGAGGATGCTCGCCGGCGTCGGCGCCCAGTACGAGAGCGAGATGGTCTACCACAACCTCAAGGAGGAGTGGGAGAAGCAGGGCGTCATCTTCCTCGACTCCGACACCGGTCTGCAGCAGTACCCCGAGCTGTTCAAGGAGCACTTCGCCACCGTCGTGCCGCCCGAGGACAACTACTTCGCGGCCGTGAACTCGGCCGTGTGGTCGGGCGGCTCCTTCGTCTACGTGCCCGCCGGCGTCGAGATCGACGTGCCGCTGCAGGCCTACTTCCTCATCAACGCCCAGTCGATGGGCCAGTTCGAGCGCACGCTGATCATCGCCGAGCCCGGCAGCCGCTTCCACTACATCGAGGGCTGCACCGCGCCGACCTACAACAGCGACTCCTTCCACTCGGGCGTCATCGAGATCATCGTCAAGGAGCGGGCGAACGTCCGCTACTCGACGATCCAGAACTGGTCGCACAACGTCTACAACCTGGTGACGCAGCGCGCGATCGTCCAGCGCCACGGCTCGATGGGCTGGCTCGACGGCAACCTCGGCTCCAAGGTGACGATGAAGTACCCCAGCACCTACCTCATGGGCGAGCACGCCCACGGCGAGGTGCTCTCCATCGCCTTCGCCACGGACGGCCAGCACCAGGACGCCGGCGCCAAGGTCATCCACGCGGCGCCGTACACCACCAGCAGCGTCGTGAGCAAGTCGATCTCCAAGGGGACGGGCCGCAGCAGCTACCGCGGCCTGGTGCAGATCCACGAGGGCGCGACGAACGCCCGCAGCAACGTCGAGTGCGACGCGCTGCTGCTCGACGACCAGGCCAAGACCGACACCTACCCCTACATCGAGATCAACGAGAAGACCGCCCACGTCGGCCACGAGGCGACGGTCAGCAAGCTCAACGACGAGCAGATCTTCTACCTGCAGTCGCGCGGCCTGCCCGCGGACGCCGCCATGGCGCTCATCGTGCGCGGCTTCCTCGACCCCGTCGCCAAGGAGCTGCCGCTCGAGTACGCCGTCGAGCTCAACCGCCTCATCGAGCTCGAGATGGAAGGGAGCGTCGGCTGACGTGGCGCTGCTCAAGGACAACGCCGCCGTCACGGAGGCCGCGGTCGACGCGCTGATCGCGCGCTTCGGCGAGCCCGACTGGCTGGCCGAGGAGCGGCGCGCGGCGCTGCGCACCTACGCCGCCACGCCCCACCCCACCAGCCGCGACGAGGTCTGGCGCTACACCCAGCTCGAACGCTTCGCCATCGACGGGCTCGAGCTCGTCGACGGCCCCCGCGACACGAGCGTCGTCGACCGCGTCTCCATGCGCATCCTCGACTCCGACGCCGAGGCCGCCCTCGTCATCAAGAACGGCGAGGTCGTGCAGCGCGCCGGCCACGTCGGCGAAAGCGGCCTCATCTTCACCGACCTGCGCACCGCCGTGCGTGAACACGAGGCGCTGGTGCGCGAGCACCTCTACTCGGTCGTCAACGCCACCATGAGCAAGGCGGCCGCGCTCGACGCCGCCCTGTGGACCAACGGCACCTTCCTCTACGTGCCGCGCGACGTCGAGGTGGCGCTGCCCCTCGGCACCTTCACCACCGCCGACCGCGGCGGGCTCTCCGCCGGCCGCACGCTCATCATCGTCGACGTCAACGCCAAGGTCACCTTCGTCGACGAGTACACCAGCGAGCCGATCGGCGAGCGGCTGGCGCACCACGCCGCCACCGAGATCGTCCTCAAGGACGGCGCCAAGCTGCGCTACGTCAGTCTCCAGAACTGGAGCCGCGAGGTGGTGCAGCAGAACAAGATCCGCGCCCGCCTCGCGCGCGACGCGCGCCTCGAGTCGCTCACCGTGTCGCTGGGCGGCGACGCCGCCCGCGCCGAGGTCGAGGTCGACCTCGAGGGCCCGGGCTCGGAGAGCGAGATGCTCGGCCTCTACTTCGCCGACGAGGGCCAGCACTACAACCAGTACACGCTGCAGCACCACGCCAGCGACCACGCGCTCTCCGACCTGCTGTTCAAGGGCGCCCTGCGCGACGCCAGCACGGCCGTCTACTCCGGCGTCATCGTCGTCGATCCCGGCGCGCAGAAGACGGACGCCTACCAGACCAACCGCAACCTGCTGCTCGACGACGAGTCCGAGGCGGTGTCGATCCCGCAACTCGAGATCAAGGCCAACGACGTCAGGTGCTCGCACGGCTCCACCACCGGCCCCGTGCCCGAGGACCAGCGCTTCTACCTCATGTCGCGCGGCCTGCGGCCCGAGGTCGCGGAGCACGTGCTGGTCACCGGCTTCCTCCACGAGGTCATGAGCCGCGTCACGCTGCCGAAGTTGGCGCAGTACGTCGAGCGCGTCGTGCAGGCCAAGCTGGGCGTGCCGGGCGTGAAGGAGAAGCTGTGACGCGCGCCGACGCGCTCGCGCGCGTCGTGCAGGCCAAGCTGGGCGTGCCGGGCGTGAAGGAGAAGCTCTGATGGAGCGCGTGCGGGTGGGTGCCGTCGGTGACTTCGCCGACGGCACCCTGGTGCGGGTCGAGGCCGGCGGCAAGGAGTGGGTCGTCGTGCGCGACGGCGACGACTGGTTCGCCTTCCCCGACCGCTGCACCCACGCCAAGCGGCCGCTCTCCGACGGCGACTTCGAGGCCGGCGTCGTCACCTGCATCTACCACGGCGCCACCTTCGACCTGCGCCGTGAGGGCAAGCCGACGATGCCGGCGATCCGCCCCCTCGCCTGCCACGCGGTCGCGGTCGAGGGGGACGACGTGTGGGTGACGCTGGGCTGACCCGACCCGGGTGCACGCCGCGGGCGCGTCGTCATGGCGCGCCCGCCGTCGTCGGGGGTGCCCGGGCCGGTGCGCCGGCCTCGCCCGCGGCCGCTCGCGGCGGGGCGCTCAGCCCCAGAGGACGACCGCGCGCGCCTGCACGTGGTCGGGCGCGAGGCCCTCGCTGGTCTTGAAGGTGACGCCGACGCGGTCGAGCGGGAGGTCGAGGAGCTCCGCCAGGCTCGCCGCGATCGCGCCCCGATGCGGCCCCAGCTTGGGGCGGTCGAGCGTCACGACGGCCGAGACCTGGCGGGGCCTGAGTTCCCCGGCGGCGGCCAGGGCGACGGTCAGGGCGCCGCGCAGCAGGCCAGCGGAGTCGGCGCCGGCGTGCGCGGGGTCCGTGTCGGGAAAGTGCGCACCGATGTCGCCCAGCGCCCAGGCCGACAGCAGGGCGTCGGTGACCGCGTGCAACAGCGCGTCGCCGTCGGAGTGCGCCAGCGGGCCGCGGGTTGCCTCCGGGAGCGACACCCCGCCCAGGACCAGCGATCGCCCCTCGGCCAGCCGGTGGGCGTCCTCGCCGAATCCGATGCGGAGCTCGTCCATGGCGGCATCATCGCACGGGCGCCGGGCACCCGACCGCCACGTGCGCCCTCGCCGTACGCCGCGGGCCGGCAGGCCGCCGTGGGCCCCCGCGCGTGAGATGATGGTGAGCCGTGAGCCCCACGTTGGGCATCGTCACCCTGGTCCTCATCACCGTCGTGTGGGGCACGACCTTCGCCATCGTGAAGGACGCGCTCGACACGATCCCCGTGTCGCTGCTGCTGGCGGTGCGCTTCTCGCTGGCCGCCGCCTGCTTCGCGTTCGTGCGCTTCGACCGGCGGGCGCTGTGGCCGTCGCTGTGGCTCGGCCTGCTCGCCTTCGTGGGGTTCGCCAGCCAGACGATCGGCCTCAGCCTCACCAGCGCCTCCAACGCCGCCTTCATCACGGGGCTCGCCGTGGTGCTCACACCGATGGTGGCGGCCGTGGCCTGGCGCCGCTCGGTGGCGCCGCGCGCGCACCTCGCCGCCCTCGTCGCCACGGCGGGGCTGGGGCTCCTGACGCTCGGCGAGGGCGGGCTCGCCGCGGTCAACGCCGGCGACCTGTGGGTGCTCGTCACGGCCCTGGCCTACGCCCTCTACATCGTCTACCTGGGCGAGGTGGCGGGCCGCGCCTCGGTGTTCTCGCTGGCGGGCATGCAGCACGTGCCGATGGCGCTGCTCGCCTGGGCGTGGGCCTGGCCCGAGCGCGGCGCGCTCGCCGACGTCCCGCTCGCCACCTTCGGGGCCATCGCCTACCTGGCGGTCGTCGCCACCGCGCTGGTGGCGGTGCTGCAGGTGGCGGCGCAGCGCGTGGTGGCGGCCCCGCTGGCGGCCCTGGTGTTCGTCTTGGAGCCGGTGTTCGCCACCGCCTTCGCGGCCGTGTGGCTCGGCGAGCGGCTGCCCCCCTCGGGGTGGCTCGGCGGCGGCCTGGTGCTGGTCGCGATGCTGGTCAGCGAGCTGCGGCGGTGGCCGGGGCGGCGGCGCTGGGGCCGTCGGGTGGGCGGGTGACGGTGACGACGCCGCCCCGGGCGGCGTGCCCCCGCCGTCACCCCGGGAACCCCC